>JACFNS010000150.1:0-3713 GCA_019454705.1 Taibaiella sp.
AAATAGGCATAGACGACAATCTGATACAGGAGCACCTGGCCAAGAATAAAATAAAGGCTGAAAAAACTGCATCAGGACTGTATTATAAAATGACAAAGCAGGGCACGGGCGCACAGGCTACCGCAGGCCAGAAAGTATCTGTAAACTATACAGGTATGCTGCTGAACGGAGAGAAATTCGACTCTAACGTTGATCCTCAGTTCCAGCATGTGCAACCATTTGAATTTATGCTGGGAGCAGGTAATGTAATAAGAGGATGGGATGAAGGTATAGCGCTGCTGAAAGAAGGCGGCAAGGCTACACTGTATATACCTTCTAACCTGGCTTATGGCAAAAACTCACCTTCACCAAAAATACCTGCCAACAGTGTATTGGTATTTGACGTGGAACTGGTAAAAATAATAAATACAGACAGCGGCCAGTAATGAACAGAACAATTCTTTTCATAACATTTATCCTGTGGTATTTGCTCCCTGCAAATACCACAGTTGCTTATACCCGGCAGGACAGCCTGCGGGGCGGTAATGGCAGCGGCAGAAGTTGGTGGGATGTACAGGAATATTACCTGTATATCAATTTTGACACAGCAGCCAAAAGTATATCGGGCATGAACATCATGACCTTTATCACAACAGACAACCCCGGCGACAGCATGCAGATAGATATGCAGGAACCGATGGTACTGGACAGCGCCCTGTACGGCAAAAGGAAACTGAAAATAGCCCGCGAGGGGAATGTGTACTGGATTATCAGCGATTTTAAAACCTGGGGTATTCCCAGAGAATACCAGGTGCAGTTGTTTTACCACGGCAAGCCCAGGCAAGCCAAACTACCACCCTGGGACGGCGGCTTTATATGGACCAAAGACAGTATGGGTAACCCATGGATAGCTGTAGCATGCCAGGGACTTGGCGCCAGCAGCTGGTGGCCTTGTAAGGACTACCAGGCTGACGAACCCGACAATGGCATGACCCTGAACTTATATGTGCCTTACAAACTGGTCACCATATGCAATGGTAAGTTTGCAGACAGGCAGGATACAAAAGACAGCACTGCATCACTATGGGTATGGCGTGTGAAGAACCCTATCAATAGCTATAATGCCACCTTCTATATAGGTAATTATGCGGGCTGGCCGGATACCCTGAAAGGAGAAAAGGGTGTATTAGATTTAGGCTTCTTTCCACTGAAACACAATGAAGCAAAGGCAAGCAAACACTTCAAAGTAACAAAAGAAATGCTGCACTGCTTTGAACACTGGATGGGCCCCTACCCTTTTTATGAGGACGGTTATAAACTGGTGGAAGCTCCCTACTTAGGCATGGAGCATCAAAGCGGGATAGCCTATGGCAATAAATACCGGATGGGCTACCTGGGTGAAGACCGAAGTGGTACCGGGGTAGGTTTACTATTCGACTTTATCATAGTACACGAAAGTGGACATGAATGGTTTGGCAATAACATAACAGCTAAAGATGTAGCCGACAACTGGATACACGAGGGCTTTACTACCTATACAGAAGCATTGTTTGCTGAATGTGCCTTTGGCAAAGAAAAAGCCTATGAGTACGCACGTGGCGAATGGAAGAACATACTGAACAACCGCCCCGTAATAGGCGACTATGGTGTGCATGACGAAGGCTCGCCCGATAAATATGATAAAGGTGCGGCCGTAGTGCATATGATAAGGGTAATGATGAACGATGATGAGCAGTTCCGCCAACTGCTGCGCGGGTTGAACAAAGATTTCTATCATCAAACGGTGACATCAGCGCAGGTAGAACAATATATCATGGACAGGAGCGGATTGCCGCTGCAAAAATTCTTTGACCAGTACCTGCGTACCAAAGACATACCCGAACTTGAATGGTATATCAGCAAAAAAGAGAAGAAACTATATTATCGTTTCAACAATACGGTAGAAGGTTTTTCACTACCACTGACAGTAAAAGGTGGTAAACGAGAGGCAGATATTTCCGTCAGCGGCACCTGGCAGACCACATCGTGGAAAAAAGGCGGGTATAATGTGCAATTCTCTAAGGACTTCCTGGTAAGGACAAAGCCTTAAATTTTATAGGTTTGTAATTCTCATGGCAAAAGCAACCAAGACAGCGGAAACACCATTGATGAAACAGCATAAGGAGATTAAAGCAAAATATCCTGATGCTGTGCTGTTGTTCCGTGTAGGTGACTTTTATGAAACATTTGGCGAAGATGCCTTGATTGCCTCGCGTGTGCTGGGTATTACTTTAACCAAGCGGGCTAATGGCTCTGCATCACATATCGAACTGGCGGGCTTCCCTCACCACTCGGTAGATACCTACCTGCACAAGCTGGTAAAGGCGGGTTACCGTGTAGCCATATGCGACCAACTGGAAGACCCCCAAACCGTAAAGGGAATAGTGAAGCGCGGAGTTACAGAACTGGTAACACCGGGCGTGGCCACCAACGATAAGCTGCTGGAAAATAAGACCAACAACTTCCTGGCAGCGCTATACCTCGGCGATGAACAATGCGGTGTAGCATTCTTAGACATAAGCACCGGCGAGTTTTATGTGGCACAGGGCACAGCTGAGTACATGGACAAACTGTTACAAAGTTTTCAGCCATCGGAGATACTACTATCCAAATCACAGCAAAAAAGGTTCAGGGAGCAATTTGATAATAAGGTCTATACCTTTCTGCTGGATGAATGGGTATTCCAGGAGCAATACACATACGAACTGCTGACAGGGCATTTCCAGACCAATTCATTAAAGGGATATGGCATAGAAGACCTGAAAGCGGCATCGATAGCGGCAGGTGCGGCTATGCACTACCTGAAAGATACGGAACATGCCAACCTGCAACACCTGAATACATTGCAGCGTATAGTAGCAGATGAATTCCTGTGGATGGACAGGTTTACCATCCGCAACCTGGAGTTGGTGCATAGTACCGATGAAAAAGGAGCCTGTCTGCTGCAGGCAATAGACAATACCTGCACACCCATGGGGGCGCGTATGCTGAAGCGTTGGATGATATTCCCGCTATCGGATATACACCGAGTCAATGCAAGGCTTGATTTGGTGAGCCACTTTATCAAAAGCCAGGAACTGAACCATAACGTAACAGCCTTGCTGAAACAGATAGGCGATGTGGAAAGGCTGGTGGGTAAAATACCATTGAAAAAAGCCAACCCCAGGGAAATATCGCAACTGGCACGCAGCCTGAAATTTATTGCAGATATACATGAGCAATGCCTGGCTGATGGCTACGAACCATTGGAAAGGATGGCCAAACAAATACAGCCATTACAGGAATTGCAGCAGCGCATTACCGCGACACTGATGGACGATGCGCCTGCACAAACAGCAAAGGGTGGTATCATCAGGGAGGGCGTGTCGGCAGAACTGGACGACCTGCGAAAAATATCGCGTAGCGGCAAAACCTACCTGCTGGAAATACAACAGAAAGAGTCGGAACGCACGGGCATACCATCACTGAAAATATCGTTCAACAATGTATTTGGTTATTACCTGGAGGTGACAAATACCCACAAAGACAAAGTGCCGGCCGAGTGGATACGCAAACAGACCCTGGCCAATGCTGAGCGCTACATCACACAGGAACTGAAAGAGTACGAAGAAAAGATACTGGGTGCGGAGGAAAAAATACTGGCCATAGAACTGGACCTGTACCAGCGGCTAATGGCAGATATAGAACCATACATT
>JACFNS010000150.1:3723-6394 GCA_019454705.1 Taibaiella sp.
CTGGACTGCCTGTTGTGTTTCGCACACAACGCACAGAAGTATAAATACCACCGTCCCGAGATAACCGACGAACCAATACTGGATATCAAACAGGCTCGCCACCCCGTGATAGAGCAAAGACTGCCGCCGGGCGAATCGTATATTGCCAACGACCTGTTATTGGATAAAGCCGCTCAGCAAATCATCATACTGACCGGGCCCAACATGAGCGGTAAGTCGGCCCTGCTAAGGCAGACAGCCATTATTACGCTGATGGCGCATATGGGCAGCTTCGTGCCCGCCGACAGCGCATTAGTAGGCCTTACAGATAAGATATTTACACGTGTAGGGGCATCCGACAACCTCAGCGGCGGCGAGAGTACCTTTATGGTAGAGATGAATGAAACCGCCAGCATCATCAACAACATCAGCGAACGCAGCCTGGTGCTACTGGACGAGATAGGCCGTGGCACCAGCACATATGATGGTATATCAATTGCCTGGTCGATAGTAGAACATCTGCACAACACATCCGCCAAGCCCAAAACATTGTTCGCCACACATTACCACGAGCTGAACGAACTGGAAAACAAACTGGAACGAGTACGGAACTACCACATCACACATAAAGAAACGGGTAATAAAGTCATCTTCCTGCGCAAGCTGGCACCCGGGGGCAGCCGCCATAGTTTTGGTATACAGGTGGCACGTATGGCAGGTATGCCCCAATCTCTACTGGAGCGTGCGAATGAAATACTGAGCCTGCTGGAAGAAAAGCACGGCAGCGAAAACTCTGCAACTGAAAAGGTAAAGAAGGTACAACCTGCTGCAACCAATTACCAGCTCAATATTTTCAACGGGCTTACAGATGACCTGAGGGACATACAAAAGATACTCTCCGAAACCGATATCAATACACTTACACCGGTAGAGGCCTTGCTCAAATTAAACGAGCTGAAAGGGATAGTGAAAGACTATCAATAATAGTGAAGACTATATTACAATTTCATATCAAACATTCAGAAGCATATTTTTGTTCTAGGTCAAACGTAATCCGGATGAACAAAATTTTAGCTGCTCTTACTATTTCAATACTACTAATGACAGGTTGTATATCTGTCAGCAAAGGTCCTCATAAGGCATATAATGAAGTAGTAAAGCATGATGTAACCTTTGATGCCATAATAGTGCCAGGCATACCCTTTGAAAACGGACGCTGGGACACCGTGATGAAAGCCAGGGTGCTATGGGCATATATACTCTATAAAAACGGGATTACCCGTAACATTATATTTTCCGGCAATGCTGTTTACTCACCCTATAATGAAGCAAAAGTGATGGGCCTGTATGCACAAAAACTGGGTGTACCCGCCAAACATATATTTTATGAAACCCGTGCCAGGCATAGTACCGAAAATGTATTTTACTCTTACCTGGTAGCTAAAGAAAATAATTTCAAAGTGGTGGCATTGGCTACAGACCCTTTCCAATCAGCTTTATTGAGAAGTTTTACCCGCACAAGGTTTGGTACGCCTGTATATCATTTACCCTTTGTGATGGACTCTTTAAGGAAGTACGAGCACATTGAACCGGTAATCAACCCGGAATCAGCAAAAACAGATGGCTTCACCTCTATTACCAGTGAGGAGTCACGGCTAAAACGATTATTCGGTACCTTAGGCAGAGATATTGAATGGAAAGAATTTGATGGCAGGGTTTTACCTCCCTTATAAAAAACTAAAAAAGAACATTATGGCTGATAACAGAATGACTGACTATCCTGAATAGCAGGAAAATGATGACAACAAAGCACCCGGCTTTAAAAACCTGCAACCAGACGACCGGGACGATAACGAAGATGAAATAGTGATGGGCACCGAGGCGGATGTAACCCCCGAAGACCTGGAACTACTGGGAGATAAAGACCAGGACATGGATGGTGGTGATGATGAAACCACAGGAAATGCAAAAGTAGATGACACCGATGCTGACGGAGATAAACTAAATGACGCTGACGACCTGGACGTGCCGGGCAGCGAGCTGGATGATGACAATGAGGACATAGGCGAAGAAGACGAAGAAAACAATTATTATAGTCAGAGCGACAACGGGGACAAAGATTAGAAATCTTTAACCCTGTGAAAATAATCAATACGCAAGGCAGAGGTAACTACCCCTGCCTTTCTTTATTCATTTTACTTTTGTGCCTGCCGTACAGGAAATATATAACCAGGCCAATAACCAGCCATATTAAGAACCTTTCCCAATTGGACGTACCGGACTCGCACAACAGGTAAGTGCAGCATAAAAACCCAAGCACAGGGATAAGTGAATAGCTGCGCAGGAAAGAAAGCACAGCCATCAGCAGGAATATAATCCCGAAGGCCAGGAATGGAATTTTTTCGCGGGTACAGTTCCAGCAACTGAAGTCTAAACTGAATAGCCCTGCTACCCCGCCCTCGCTAAAACGCTGGTACAGTATAACAGTGATGATAAATAAGGCCGGCACAATAAAACGGCTATTGATGTAAGGTATCTTAAACCTGCTCTCGGGCAATTCGTCTGCCCTCCCATCTGCAGGCAGTTTCTTTCTGTGATGCTGCTAACGAATGATAGCTGCTAATTTCAGAACGATGGCTATTATGGTACGATCACTGTTTATATCCAAAACCACTTCCTGGTTGTGGTTATT
>JACFNS010000151.1 GCA_019454705.1 Taibaiella sp.
AGGGAATAAGATAAAAGAAGTGGGTAAGGCAGATGAGGTGAGTATCCCCTCAGGCGCAACGAAAATAGATGCTACAGGTAAAACTATTATGCCGGGCTTTATAGATGCACATGCTCACGCAGGACATTTTCACAGTGGTATTGTGCCGCAGAAACATTGGCCATACCATGTTAATCTTGCCTATGGTGTTACTACCATGCACGACCCATCGGCCAACAGCGAATTTGTATTTGCACAAAGTGAAATGGTGAAAGCGGGATTGATGACAGGGCCACGTGTTTTTTCTACAGGTACAATACTATACGGGGCAGATGGAGATTTTAAAGCGGTTATCAATACGAAAGAAGATGCAAAGAGTGCGCTGATACGTACCAAAGCGTTCGGTGCATTCAGTGTGAAGAGTTACAACCAGCCCCGCCGAGACCAGCGACAGATGGTAATAGAAGCAGCCCGTGAGGTGAATATGGAAGTGGTGCCTGAGGGTGGGTCTTTCTTTTTTCACAACCTGAGCATGATACTGGACGGACATACGACAATTGAACACAATCTGCCAATAGCGCCTTTGTACGCCGATGTTGTTAACCTATGGAAGAATTCACATACAGCCAATACACCTACCCTGGTAGTGTCTTACGGCAGCCTTAGTGGTGAATATTATTGGTACCAGCACAGCAATGTATGGGAGAAAGAAAGGTTGGCAAGGTTCACCCCAAGGCCTGTATTAGATACCCGCAGCAGGCACCGTACTATGGCACCTCAAGAAGAGTATGTAAACGGACATATACTGGTATCGCAAAGCCTGAAGAAACTGAACGATGCCGGAGTACTGATTAATATGGGTGCGCATGGACAGTTGCAAGGCCTGGGTGCGCATTGGGAAATATGGATGATGTCACAGGGAGGTATGACACCCATGGAAGCACTACGTACAGCTACCATGAATCCCGCTGTTAGTTTGGGGCTGGATGAATATATAGGCTCGTTGCAACCTGGCAAACTGGCCGACCTGCTGGTGATGGATAAAAACCCGTTGGAGAATATTTACAATACGGAGTCCATTCGTTATACAATGGTCAACGGCAGATTGTATGATGCAGAGACTATGGATGAAACAGGAAACTATAATAACCCATGCCCTTCGTTTTATTGGGATATGAGCAAAAATGCAGGTTCTTTCCCCTGGTATGAGGCGGAAGGGCATCTGGAAGATTAATAAGCAAGCAATGAAAGCACCGGTTCTGTTAATCATATTGTTTTTTGTAGTCGCGGTAAGTGCCTGGTCGTATTATCATAAGTTCAGTAATGTGCAGGATGACATGGATAAGTTAGCCAACGCGCTGCATGGTGTAAAAGATGTAGTGCAAGGCGGTAGCGCGATTAGTATAGGTGGTAACGTGGATATTACCATACGTTCACAGAGTAGATACATACTGGCGCCGGGCATAGTGCTGGCTGACCATAAGGATACATCATTGATGATTTACCCTGTACAAGACAGCGCTATGCCAGCAGGAAAGATTATATGGCAACATACTGATGAACGCTTTAAATACTATATAACCACATCACATGCAGAGTGACAGCAAACATATATTGTATATAGGTTTGGGTATAGGCTGTATCAGTATCCTGTACTATCTTTTACTTATACCCGGGTTACCTGTATTCATCATAGCGCCTGTTATTATTGCAGCATTGGTGTTTTTATACAGGTGGTTGAATAAGGACTATCACCCAGCGGTACAGAATAATATATGGCGTATGGCTATATTGGCTATCGCATTAGTAATGATTGCCGACAAAGCTGACGGACTCGTTGACAAACACGGGCAATGGGATGCCTGGGCTATATGGAACCTGCATGCGCATTACCTGGCCGACCCGGTGTATTGGAAAAATATGTTTCGAAACCTGGAACACGCGCATCCGGATTACCCTTTAGCATTACCTGCCACCATCGCATTCTTCAGCAGGTTGGCAGGTGGGTTTCATATGCTGATGCCCTACACGTTGCATGTACTGATCATGCTGTGCATACCTGTGTTGATATATACAGAGCTGTACCGGAAAAGCCTGTTGGTTGCATCGCTTATGTTGTTGTTGTTCATCAATAACGATATGTTTATTACACAGGGTGTATCGCAAATGGCGGATACTATGCTGGCATTCTTTTTCCTGGCGGCATTTGTATGCTTCGATTATGCTAAAGAGCACAGGCAAATGATAATACTTACTTCTGCCTTCCTGGGCTTGTGTATGTGGACCAAGAATGAAGGGATATTGCTGTCGCTTGTATTTATATTGTTCCATGCAAAAGTCTTTGTGTTTGAATGGAAGCGGGTGTTGTATGGGATTGCGTTACCCTTAATTGCATTACTTGTTTTCAAGCTGGGCTATGCGCCGGCTAATGATTTAGTTTCCCGTCAGTCTGCAGAAACCTTCAATAACATTACCGATTGGAGCCGGTACGAGCAGATATACCGCTCGTGGATGGATACCATTAACCAACATTACAAAACCCTGAAATACCTGGTAGTGTTATACCTGTTATATTGCCTGCTACGCAGGAAACTGCCGGACAGCAGGTTACTCCTGATACTTACTTGCCTGGCAGGCTATTTCATGATATATATATTCAGCCACCAGGATTTGGAGTGGCATTTGTTTACCTCCGCACACAGGCTGCTGCACCAGTTGATGCCTGTAACTGTTTATGTGTTTGCGCATAAGTTTGCCGGTGCAAGTGGCAAAGGGGCTTTCCAGTTGATAAGATTATAATAAGAAAGCCACCCTAACGAGGTGGCTTTCTTATTTCTGTGATCCCGCTGGGACTCGAATATGAGCCCTAATCCTTTGATAACCAATTACTTTATTTCTTTGGTCGATTTTTGGTCGATTAATTTCAAGAACTTGTCCGAAAGAATGCCTAGTTTTTACTCAGGTTTACTTATCTATACAAAGATACAAAAACGAACTAAATGTTTGGCTTTGAAGAAATACAGTCGTGGTTGGCAGCATACGACTATTCCAATCTAAAACGGCTATTAGGATATATAGGTGATGTTACGATTGTGTGGCAGATAATAAGATTTATTCGGTCGAAATATCTTGGTTTTCTGCAGGGCGGTTTAATAGTTCTAATACTACTGCATGGTTTAGTATTTCCAGTTTATACTTTTATGGCTTCAGCACTGTTAACCTGGTGGGATGTGTTACTTAATTGTCTAGCGTTATATGCACTTTATAATTTCATTCATCTCATATATTTTATTAGAAAAATTATAGTGATGACTACAGCGGAAAAGTGAACTCTTTGTGATCCGGCGGGTCTTGAACCTTCCCGGCAATATGCTGACTAGCAAGTAGTATCGGATGCGTTCAAAACCTGAACTCACGATTTACTCACGAATTTATCCTGTATTGAAAGAGCTTAATCCTACATGGTTTAGGTTGAAGACCGGGCGGGACTCGGAGAGCCCACATAATATCTTGAATTACAGTTAAAATGCTGGTTTTAGTCGATTAACACAAAGAACTTCGATAATTTTACTTGAGTTTACTCAAATTGAACTGTCCTTACAAAGATAATGAATTATGGAAAAAGCTGTTGTATTACATGCAGATATTCTAGGCTTTAAAAATATTGTTAAGCAGGCTGATGCCGAGGGTGATGGGCGAATCTTTAAGCAGCTTAAGACAGCGTTAGAAGAAGGGGTAGGTACGACCCAGCAATTCCAGAAATTAGGAATACAAGCTCCGATCAGATACAAACTCTTTTCTGACAACTTATATGTTGCTTTCCCTTACCAAGATGGCGACTTGCAGTCTTATAGTGATGCAGTACTATCATGTATAGCTTTTGCCAGATCATATTCAGCGATAATGCTTGATAACCAATATTACATAAGAGGCGGAATTTCTTCTGGAATGGACTATAGCGATGACACAGTGATTTTCTCGTTGGGACTTGTTAAAGCGTACGAATTGGAATTACAAGCTATTTATCCAAGAATATTAGTTGATGCCGACATTATCGAAAGGCTAAAAGAAGGAATCGAAACTCCAGGTCCCGCTTTTAGAGCAGTAGTTAATAATAGTATTTTAAAAGATAAGGATGGACATTATTTTTTGAATCCGAGTGGACTTAGCGAAGAGCTAAATGTAAAAGCGCATGGATTTGAAGGACGAGAATTGAACAGAGCATTTTTAAAACGCTATTATCAAAATGTCCAAAAAATATGCAATGATTTAAAACAAGAAAAAAATCCTGACCAGAAAATTATTGAAAAGTATGCATGGTTATTACAATTGCTAATATGGCTTTATACTAATCGTGAAAATGAGCGATGTGGAGTTACAAGATTCAATTCACTTAGATTTGAAGAAGATAAAAAAAATGAACCCAAGAAATAGGCTCATTGTACTAAAAAATGAACTTCGACTTTAAGTGCATTTGCAATTTTCCTAAGGTTTAGTAGGGAAATATTCCTTTCTCCTCTTTCCACATCAGAAATATATGTTCGGTCTAAACCGCATTTTACTGCAAATGTTTCTTGCGAATGACCGGAAGATTCCCTTACGGACCTTATTTTCCTTCCGACTTTTAATAGATAGGTCTGTTCAGCTTTTGTTCTTTCTGCTGCCATTTTAAATAATTTTTATGCTTATTCCGATATTATCACTCTAAAGTAAGTAAGAGAAGTGCAATAATTAAAAACTTAATAAATTTGAATTCCCTTATGGATAACCGAACAATACCAACGAAACAAGGACAGATATGCCTTTGCATTACTGAGGAGCCAGGAATTGCCATTACAGATGAAGTAATCATTACGGATTTTATTATTCCTGAAGATAAGAATGCTTTAATTATAGTTGTTATCCTTACGGAGCTTCAAAGAAAAAGCTCAGAACCTGACAAGGTAGAAAGACATAAAGTATCAATATCTAATCTTAATGTTATAGCTAATGATTTGGTTTCCTACGTTGAATCATGGAATCACAAACCTAAAAAATTCGAGAATGAAATAAACGAAGTAGAGGATGTAATGGCGTTTTTCCATAGCATACATGAACGCTATTCCCTTGAGTGGCATTCGGATGATGACTTCAAGGATTTCTTAGATGAAAACGGCAATAGGAGTTTTGATGATATTGAAGCCCAAGAACTGAACAATAAAATGGTAGCTTGTTTTCAATTCTGCGATGACAATGACCTAGATATCTACGAGCTTGCAGGCGAAGTACAAATTAAGATATGGAAACAACAGGGTTTATGGAAAGACAATAACAAACAGGCATAAGTCTGTTTGTTTCTCTTGAGGTTAAATTTGGCGAAACGGGATGATTTAATCACATCGAAAATAACTGCAAAACATTAGATTTGCACTGTGGCAGAGGTTACTGATGAAAGCATTCAACAATTACAGGATAAATTATTAGCATGGTATAAGAAGAATGGGCGAACATTTCCCTGGCGCAAAAAGGGGTGTCCAACTACCAGCTAATCATTGCAGAAGTTCTGTTGCAACGTACCAAAGCAGAAACAGTTTCAACCTTTTTTGAATCCTTTATTATTTCGTTCCCAAATTGGCAATCATTAGCTACGGCACATGCTGAGGATATAGAAAATTACATTCGATCAATTGGCCTACAAACCCAAAGAACTAAGCGGCTAAAAAGTCTTGCTGAAGAAATGGTAAGACGGAAAGGAGTTTTGCCGAAAAACCGAATGGAATTGGAA
Source organism: Taibaiella sp. (assembly GCA_019454705.1). Taxonomy (GTDB): domain Bacteria; phylum Bacteroidota; class Bacteroidia; order Chitinophagales; family Chitinophagaceae; genus UBA5543. The sequence continues at coordinate 5,744 of JACFNS010000151.1, forward strand.
TCACTACCTTTTCTTGGTCAATACATAGCTAACTCCATTGAGTTGCTAATTTTTAAACAAAACAAGCCACTGTTAGATGTAAATATGGCGCGCTTATTAGAACGATATTTTCGGCATAGAATTAGAGCTGATATTAGGTATGATCCACTTTTACTAGATTTATCACATGAATTAGTCAATCACACAAAGGCTAAATTTATTAATTGGGCTGTTCTGGACTTCGCGGCACTAGTTTGCAAAGCCGGAAAACCCTTGTGTAATCAGTGTATATTAAAGTTAAACTGCACATATTTTAATTCTCATAATAATTCGTAACTTCGTAAGTTATAAATAACTTACGATGCCCAAAGAGTATTCTTATATTGATTTGTTCGCCGGATGTGGCGGATTATCTTTAGGTTTACACAACGCCGGATGGAAAGGCTTATTTGCTGTTGAAAAAAGCCCTGATGCCTTTAAAACACTCAAATATAATCTTATTGATAAGAAAAATCATTTTAACTGGCCAAAATGGTTAGGCGAGCCTACAAACCTCGAAATCAACGAGGTAATAAAAAAATATAAAAACCAACTGCAAAATTTACGTGGTAAGGTCGATCTGGTAGCAGGCGGCCCCCCTTGCCAAGGATTTTCAATGGCTGGTAGAAGA
>JACFNS010000152.1 GCA_019454705.1 Taibaiella sp.
CATTTTTCGCCGGGCGTTAAAAAAATGGTAAATAGCCATCTATGCAACCCTTTGTCATAGGTATTGGTCAATGTTTATATATTTTTATACATAAATCCTTGGTTTATGAACAGGTTATTTTACACATTGCTACTCGTTATTACAGCATTGGGCACCGCTGTGGCGCAATACAGCCAGCGTAGCGTATTGGAGATACGTATGAACGACCATGAGCCAATAGTGGTATCGGTAGACGGCCGTTATTATAATAAGCACGGGCGCACCATCACCATCGGCAACCTGCCCAAAGGCTGGCACGACCTGCGTGTATATGAGTACCTGGAATACAGAAAAGGAGGTGGCAGGGCCAAGCTGCTGTACACAGGCCGTATACGTATAGAACCCGGCACGGTGACCGCGTGTGTAGTGGACAGGCAAACAGGCAGGATGCGCACCCGCACCATGGATATTGAAGATGCCTACCTGGATTATGACCAGCCTGATAATGACGACCGTTACAAGGACGACAACAACAGGCGCGACAGAAACAGTAATATACTGAACAACACAGACCTGAACGAGCTGAAAGCCCGTGTAGAAGACCGCATAACAGATACTGAAAAACTGGAACTGATGAAATCAGTACTGGAAAAAAGAAGGTACTATTCAGTACAGGTGAGGACGATGATGGAATGGCTGGCGTTTGAGAGCAGTAAGCTGGACTTCGCCAAATGGTCTTACGACCGGGCATTGGACAAGCAAGACTATTGGAAGCTGGAAGATGTCTTTACCTTCAGCAGTTCGAAGGATGAATTTAACCAGTATATCAGTTCCCGCTAGGGGGTAATGCCGGGGGGCGTTGATAAACACGGTTGTAAGCATAGCCCGTAAGCACACCCGCAATACTACCCAATGCGCCGCCGGCCAACACATCTCCCGGAAAATGTACTCCCACATATACCTGGGCATATCCTACGGATAAGGCCCAAAGCAAGCCCGCCGGCCATACCCACCTGTAACGTCTGCCCATAGTAACGGCGGCAAATATGCCTAATGCGAAATGATTGGCAGCATGGCTGGAAGGGAAGCTATACCCGCTGCCGCAAGGCACCAGCAGGTGTACTATATCCTGTATATAAGGATTGTTGCAGGGGCGCAGCCGCAGGTAATATGGTTTGATGACGCTGGCACTCAGGTAATCGCTGATGGCGAAGGTGAGCAGGAAGAACACGCACCACATCCAGCCTTTGCGTTTGAAATTGAGCGGCATGAAGATGAGCAGGAACAGGTATAACGGAGCCCATGTCCATTGGTTGCGCAAAAAGGGCATCAGCATATCGAAAAAGCCATTTACCCACTGCGTATTCAGGTAATACCAAGCGGTGAAATCCCAATATATCAGCCAGTCGTGCAGTTCCTTCAATAGCCTATTTTTTAAACATCATTATCAACCGTTGCGATTCTACGGGATCGTAATTATTCAATTGATAATCGCCGTAGGTGCCTGATAAAGACAGTCCCGCTTTTTTGAATATCTGCAGGAAATCGGATAGCGTGAATGCCGCTACACGTTCCGCATAATGCACGGGCTGCCCTTCACGGTCGTTAAAACGTATGTCTTTAACTATATGTTTTCCTTCTACCCCCCTGGTAATATTAAACACTATGCCTTCGCGCACAACTGTCTCTTGTGGCACCAGGTTACCCAGCACATAAGGTGCGTTGAGGTAGTCAATTACAAGCAATCCGTCTTTTTTTAAGCCGGCAGCAAAAGCTTTGGCAGCCATCACATGGTCGCGGTCGCTGGCAAAGTAGCCGAAGCTGGTAAAGAAGTTAAACGCGTAATCAAAATAATTGATGTACAGCGGAAAGCGCATATCGTGCACATGAAAGTGCAGTCTGTCGTGCTCCTGTTTAAGTGCCTTGCCTATGGCGGAGTATGATATGTCGATGCCGTTTACATCAAAACCGTGCGCAGCCAGCTGGCGCGCGAAGCGGCCCTCGCCACAAGCTATATCCAGCATGCGGCTGCCGGGTAGCGGCTGCAGGTGCCCCACCAAGGTTTCTACAAATTCTTCTGCTTCCAGTTCGTCCCTCTCGCGGTACAGTATTTTGTACCATTGGGAGCTGAACCAATTTTCGTACCAATCTTTCTTTTTCATATACCCGGTTGCTGTAAGTATTCAAGTGTTTACAGCTGGTAAAAGGCAAAAATAATGATGTAATTTTGCACCTCACTTAAAAACTTATGGTAAATATAACATCAGATAATAAGTGGAAGAAACTCATTATTGTGGGCGACAGGGTACTCATCAAGCCATCGAAGCCCGATGAGCGCACCAGCAGCGGGTTGTACCTGCCACCCGGCGTGCAGGAAAAAGAGAAGGTACAGCAGGGCTATATCATCAAAACAGGGCCCGGCTTCCCCATTCCCGTAGTGGCCGAAGATGATGAAGTGTGGAAAGAACCACAGGAAAAAGTAAAGTATATTCCGCTACAGGCAAAGGAGGGCGACCTGGCGATATTCCTGGTAGGGGGTAGTACTGAAGTGTTATATGAGGGTGAAAAATACTATATAGTGCCCCAGCACAGTATCCTGATGCTGGAGCGGGAAGAAGACCTGTAAAGAACTATCTTTGCAGCCAATTATATAAAAATGAAATTAGCTTTAAGACGTTTTATAGTACTGTACCGCCTGCCATTGGCAATACTTATGCTTGGCCTGGGTTTCTGGCTGGGATTTGAAGTGACCTGGTGGATAGCGTGGCTGCCCTTCCTGGTGGCAATACTGATGGTAGTGGCACACTTCCTGATAGGGCCCATGACGCTGATACAGAAATATATAGAAGACGGAGATACAGAAGGTGCACAAAAGCTGATGGACAGGGTGAAATACCCCAACCTGCTGTACAAGCCGGTGCGCTCTTCCTACTATATGCTACGCGCCAACATCTCTACCATGACCGACGACCTGGACAAGGCGGAGGCGGACCTGAAAAAGGGACTGGAAGCGGGCATGCCCGAAAAAGAGTTTGAGGGTAGCGCTTACCTGCAACTGGGCGCCATAGCATTTAAGAAAGGTAATAACAAAGAAGCCTACGAACACCTGCGCAAGGCTGTGAAACTGGGACTGCCCGATAAAGACAGTGAGGCTACCGCTTACCTGCAATTGTCAGGACTGTGTATGCAGCGCAGGGATTTCCGTAGTTCCAAGCTCTACTTCAATAAGGCTAAAGCCTGCAAATCGAAAAATGAGCAGGTGGTGGCGCAAATTAATGAGCTGAGCAAATACATGTCGCGTATACCAGGGTAACCAGTAGTTAGGGGTTTAGTAATTAGTAGTTAGATATTTTTGAAGGGGCGCATGCCCCTTTTTATATTTACCCCGCAGCATCATACGCCTGCTTCAGCCAGTTGAAGAGTTCTTTGTCCACATCTTCGGCTTTCTCTACCCTTACCCTATGACTCACCATGCTGTTGAAGCTACCTGATTTTTCGAGTTTGCCCGCTGGCTCTACTCCTTTCAGGTTGATGCCTACATCCAGCCGGATTTTGGTAGAGGGTTGCAGTATAGCGAACTGTTTTTTGCGTCGGATACTTACATAGGCGTTCTTGGGAGCTACCTCCACGTCTTTGCCAAATTTCTGTATCTCTTTTATCAGCCTGTCGTACATAGGGCGGAGGGTCTCTTTGCCTTTATATTGCGCATCTACCAGATCCTTGGTATTGGCGGCAGAACCTGCGTCGGTACCGCGGGCTTTCAGTGCTACAAGGTTGGCAAAGCCGTGTGTGAAGCCATATTCCGTTTTCAGGTAGTTAATCATTTCAGTATGCTTTTGCAGGCCCGTGATTTTTATCAGCTTAATCCATTCGTCCAGCGATTTACCTGTTTTCTTTTCCAGGTTTACTACCATTGATTGCTCCATGCTGTTGGCGTCCATGATATTGTATGCTTTTAATCAGTGAGATACAAGATACGATAATTGCCGCTTTGGGGGGTGCAGGAACAACCCCGCAATCGCTAAAAAAACTTAAAAAATAGTAACCTCTGGTGTTAGGGGTATATAATGCGACAGGTCTCAAAATTTTGAGACCCGTCGCATTATAGTGCTACTTTCGTAATGTTCTGTTTATTATAGCATCCAGGGCATAAAAAATTAATGACAGAATTATAGCAACTCCAATTCCAAGTAAAATATAGCGTGTATAATTCTCAACATCAATATTGATAATTATTGGGGCTATTATCCATATCCAGAATGCGTAATTGAAGTTGTTCTTTAGTCTGCTCCATTTCATGCACTAAATATATTTGCATGAATGTTTGTTACCTAAATGTTTTAAGTATTTATTTGGGCATCATAAATCGTTTAGTCGCGATATAGGTTTTGTTTTAGCTTCAATTATACCATGCCACTAAAAAACCTAAAAAAACTTAAAACGATACCCCGCTTAATCCTTTATATGGATATTGTATTTAACTTGTTTTCAAAATGATATAACATGGAAATGTTGCACAATGCGATCAACTGGTTTGAAATACCGGTAGCTGATTTTGACAGGGCTAAAGCTTTTTACAGCGCCATCTACGATTTTGAAATGCCTGAAATGCCGATGGGCCCTTTACGTATGGGTTTCCTGCTGCATGACAGGGATAATGGTGGTGTAGGCGGGGCTATCGTACACGGAGAAACTTATGTACCTGCTACTACGGGCTCTAAAGTGTATCTGAATGGTGGTGAAAACCTGGACATTGTATTGAACAGGGTAGATACAGCCGGGGGTAAGGTAATCATGCCCAAAACAGCAATAGGTGATGGCAGTTTTGGCTACATGGGTATATTCGAAGATACCGAGGGCAACCATATATCGTTGCATTCGATGGGCTAAGATAGTAGTTAGGGGTGAGTAGTTAGTATTTCAACACCTCCAGCTTATCAGGACATTCGTCCAACAATTGAGACACAGTTTTATTCAGCCCCGGGTGTAAAAAATCCGGGGTTATTTCGTTGAGGGGTACGAGTGCGAAGCGGCGCTCCTGCAGGTAGGGGTGGGGTACTTTCAGTTCGGGCAGGTCTATTACTGCATCACCATAAAAAAGTATATCTATATCCAGTGTGCGTTGCCCCCATTTCAATGTTCGTTGCCTGCCCAGGTTTTGTTCTATGTGATGTATTTCCTGCAACAGTTCAAGAGGGTGCAATTCTGTTTGCAGGCAAAGCGCCATGTTCAGAAAGGCGGGCTGGTCTTCAATGCCCCAGGCTGCTGTCTGGTATAGTGCCGATTGGCTGCTGATAGCGCCCAATACATTGAGTTGTTGCACTGCCTGTAGCAACCATTGCTCACGATCGCCCTCGTTGCTGCCTAATAGTAAGTAAACATCAGTCATGAATCATGTAATGTAAGTATAGGGTTATAATCTCCTGTCTGGCAGCACTACCTGTGCTGAAAATATTTTATGGATTCGCTTGTCGGCTATATCGAATATATCCAGCAATACAGGGTAGTTTTCATTGGGTTTGCCGCCCTCGCCTGCATACAAAAATACCGCCAGCGATTCCTGTTCTTCCTTGTTCAACTTACGTACTGTTTCAACAAATAATTGGGGGTTTTTGTTGGTGAGGTAGTAAATAGTCTTTTGCAGTTCGTCTACCGGACCTTCGCTCCACGTCGGCAGGTCTTTCCCTATGGCAACGGCTTTTGGTAAAACTGAATCCATAAAATCATATCCCAGTTTCCTGAACTTTTTTACATAATCCACGCCATTTGTGGTAAGCTGGTCCTGCGTGTGAGAGTTGAAGATGTCAATAAAATCTACCTTATTGCCGGGGAATGCCTGTATGAACTGTATTTGTAATATAGGCGCGTGTGGTTGCTGTTGCAGTTTTTCGTAGGTTACTTTCAGTTTCAACGCCTGTGGAGACATTTGCTGTGCATACGCGCATACCTGCAATATCAACGCCAGTACTATTAACAGTTTTTTCATAAGTCACCCTGTTTGGGGTAAAGTTAATACAGGCGGCAGGAAAATAACTACAATAATCACCCCACAGGCTGCAGTCATTTAATAAATACTTAGCTTATTGCCCTGTATATTTGCACTAAATATTTAATAATACAATTATTATGAAACAATTCTTTAAGATGTTCTTCGCCTCGTTGCTGGCTATGATAGTGGCCGGTGTCATCGTGGTTGCGGTATTCGTTGGCCTGATAATAGGGGCGGTGAACAGCGCTATGAAAGCGAAACCCGAAACAGTGGTGGCATCCAACAGCGTACTGCTTATTGACATGAAAACCCGCTTTAATGAGCAGCCTTATGAAAACTCATTGGCTGCATTGTTTGGCGAAAGCGATTACCGCCCCGGCGTGTTTGACGTGGTTCGTTCATTGGAAAAAGCAAAGACTGAT
>JACFNS010000153.1 GCA_019454705.1 Taibaiella sp.
CTGCTGCATTTCCATACGCTCCGCTTTTTCCTTCTGGTAGAAGGAATAGTTGCCCGTATACAGGTGCAGGCCCTGCTGCCATACTTCTACTATACGGTTCACCATACGGTCGAGGAAATAACGGTCGTGCGAAACGATGACCACGCTGCCGGGGTAGCTCTGCAGGTAACGCTCCAGCCATTCGATAGATGGCAGATCAAGGTGGTTGGTAGGTTCATCGAGCAGCAGCAGGTCGGGTGCCTGCAGCATCATCTTCGCCAGCAGTACCCTCATTCGCCATCCTCCGCTGAACTCGCTGTACGGACGTTGCAGGTCGGCAGTGGTAAAGCCGAGGCCCTCCAGCACTTCGGCCGCTTTATGTTCCATTTCGTAGCCACCAGCTACTTCAAAATCGTGTAAAAGGTGGCTGTATTTATCCAGCAAATCGGCATCATCCGGCTTAGATTCCAGTTCTTTTACCAACTGCTCCATTTCCTTTTCTATCTCGTGCGCCCGCTCGAATGCCTGCATACCTACCGACAGGATGCTGTTATCGGTAGAAAAGCTGAGCAGGTCCTGGTTGAAGAAACCGAGGGTAACATCTTTGGGTTTATTAATCGTACCACTGTCCACTTTGTACTCGCCCGTCATGATGCGCAGGAGGGTGGACTTGCCCGCCCCGTTGCTACCCACCAGGCCAATACGCTGCCCTGTATCTATCTGCCAGCTGGCGTCTTCGAGTATGGGACGCGAGCCAAAATAAAATGATATGTTCTGTAAAGAAATCAGCATAAGCGGCGCAAAATTAGCTTAAAATGGTGGTAATTGGTTAAATCGGTGATGGTTAATGAGGTAATAGGTTAATAAGGTAGTACTGAAATGGCTCTTCCCGGTTCTTTTTAGTTCTCATTTGCTCGGTTTTTTGTTGTCTGAACCAGTCCCGATAGCTATCGGGATTCAGGATTCAAAGATTAACCGAATGTATTTCGTTCTCACGTTCTGAACGGGTTTTGGGGAACAAAATGTTCCTGATTCCGCACAAAACATGATTTTATAAAGACTGTTTATATACATAATGAAATGGTGCTTATTAGTTTCTGAGTTTTGTTCCAAAATGATGCCTGAATTTTGATTTTTTGGTGGCATCGAGCTCCTTGCAGTCTGTTGTTCCCTGATTTTTGAAATAATTTTTTTTCGGGAGCGAAAAAAAACCTCCCTGGTGCAGGAGGCGCTTAAGATATTACGGTAGTTGACGAATGGATAGTGCGTTGTTGGTTTCATGGTTATTGGAGTTTTTAAGTATGCCGCATCCCGAAATAGTCGGGACAGGCGGGCGGGATTTACAATCCCGCATGAGCGGGATCTCCATAAATCTATTCAGATTTATTACGACAAATATACAATAATTAAACGATTGTATGAAATTAAATATTGTTTGAACCAGTCCCGATAGCTATCGGGATCACAGGATAGAAAAATGTGCATGATGTGATTTTAGCCCATTTTGATTATCTTTAATATTCAATCCCATGCATATGAAACCAACCTGTAGATATTTTGTCACTGCATTTTTGTCTGTGTCTCTATTTGTAGCTAAAGCCAAAGAAGGTAATAGTACTTACAATTCCCCAGTCCAATTCATACAAAACAAAGGGCAGATTACCGACCAGCATGGGGTGGTAAGAAAGGATATAGATGCAAAGGTAGAGGCTAATGGTGTGGTGCTATTTGTAGGGGATGGGGAAATGCATTACCAGTGGATGGCTCCGCAAAGTCAAAATTCAAAAGTCAAAACCCAAAAGAATCCCATATCCAAAATCGAAAATCAACAATCTGAAATCCAAATCTACCGCATGGACGTAAAGTTGGTAGGTGCGAACAAAAACGCGGAGGTAATATTTGAAGAACCGACGGGGTATTTTGAAAACTATTACTTAGCACATACAGGTGAAAACGGTGTAACTGCGAAGGGTTTTCAGCGGGTTGTTTATAAAAACATTTATCCGAATATTGATTTGGTGTTGTACGCCGAACCAAATTCAAAAGTAAAAAGTCAAAACCCAAAAGAATATCCGACATCTAATATCCAACATCCCCGTCTAACCGCCGGGCAGGCATCATCCAATATCAAATATGACTTCATCATCCACCCCGGCGGAAACCCCGCCGATATAAAGCTACGGTACGAGGGGGCTACGGAGCTGAAATTAGTGGATGGAGCATTAGTCGCTAGAACACCTTTTGGTACGATTACCGAAGCAGCGCCCTACTGCTACAATGCAGCAACTAAAGAACATGTTATATCCGCTTATAAATTAACAGGCAATACACTATCGTTTGATGTGGGCAGTTATAACGGCACATTAGTGATAGACCCGATACTGGTATGGGGTACATATTATGGAGGCACAGGGGGTGACAGGGGTGCGAGCGTGTGCGTGGACATTTACGAAAATGTCTATATCTGTGGTGTTACATTTAGTTCAAATAATATAGCCACTACGGGGGCGCACCAGGCAAGCTGGACGGGGACATGGGATGGTTTTATAGCCAAGTTTGACAGCAGCGGCGCTCGCCTATGGGGTACCTACTACGGCAGTGCGCTGGGAGAAGAGGTATTGGGCTCCATAAGCTGCGATAAATGGGGCAATGTGTATGTAGCAGGCTACTGCGACAGTGCGGCAACAACATCGGCGCTGGTGACAACAGGAGCGCACCAGACGAACAAGGGAGGGGGGAATCTGAATTATCATGATGCATTGTTAATAAAATTGAACACCAATGGTCAAAGGCAATGGGCCACATTGTATGGGGGCAATAATGAAGAACAGAACATAGTGGCGACCTGCGACCCATTGGGCAATGTGTACCTGGCTGGAGGCACCAGCAGCACCAATAATATATTTGGCACAACCGGCACCCATAAACCTACGATAAATACAAGCAGTAATAATGCAGACGGTTTTTTAGCTAAATTCAACACCAACGGGGCAAGGCTCTGGGGTACTTACTATGGCGGTGATACGGGACTGTATAAATCGGATAATATCAAGGCTGTTGCCTGCGATGTATCGGGTAACGTGTATATAGGAGGATATACATCCAGCAACCATGCTATTGCCACAACAGGGGCACACCAAAGCACGCTGGCCAGCCAGACGGACGGATTTATAGCGAAAATGAACGGGAGTAACGGTACCCGGATATGGGGCACTTATTATGGGGGAAATAATAGTGATCATGTTCAGCATATCACCATAGATGCTGATAATAATATTTTAATAGCTGGTTCGTCTTCCAGTACTAATAATATCGCCAGCCCAGGTGCATATATGACTATCTATCAGGGTGGCGGGGAAGATATATTCCTTGCGAAGTTCACTAATAATGGTTCCCGGCTTTGGGGTACCTACTACGGAGGTACAGGATTAGAAATAACAAAGGGGCTGGGCTGCACACCTATGGGTATGATATACCTAACGGGCCACACCACAAGTTCAACATTGATTGCTACTACTAATTCGCATCAACCAAGTTATGGCGGAGGAACAGATGCTTTTATAGCGGAGTTTGATACGCAGGGACAATTGGCAAGCGGTAGTTACTATGGTGGCAATGGTTCAGAAGTTGTGGTTGGCAGTGATCACCTACATTTTTTCACACAAATGACAGCCGCCAGCAATGCCGGGAGGGTATATATTGGTGGTACGACGGGCAGTACTTCGAATATTGCAACTAACGGAGCGCACCAGACAACGATGGTTTCAACAGGTTCAAACGGAAGCAATACCTTCCTGGCGGCCTTTGAAACAGACACTATCGTATATATCCCCCAGCGCTATACTGATACGGTATGGTGCCCGGGGGATACGGTAAGGATAGTGTATGGTGTCAACCAACCTTTCCGCACCGGCAATGCTTTTACCGTGGAGCTGAGCAACGCCACAGGCAATTTTGCCAGCCCTGTAAACATAGGCAGCCACAATGCCAATACTGGAGATACCATTACCTGCGTAATACCCATGAACACGCCCGCAGGTACAGGCTACCGCATACGCATAACAGCCGACAGTCCCGGCAGGGTGTCTTGGGACAACCAATGGGATATACGCATCAAAGCATTACCCGCCAACTTAGTTGCAGGCAGCAATTCACCCGTTTGCACAGGCGACAGTTTGAAGTTGACAGGTAGCAGCAGCAACACTGGTATAACATGGGCATGGTCAGGGCCTAATAGTTTCAGCTCAAATGCAAAAGATAGCTTCATTGCCAACGCACAATTAATTGACTCGGGTAAGTATATACTAAAAGCCACGCTCAACAGTACTGGCTGTTCGTTGACGGATACTACAACCGTAGAAATGCGCCCCAGGCCGGATAAACCAACGGCAGGCAGCAATAGCCCTGTGTGCGAGTTCTACAGTGTACAGTTGACAACAAGCAGTTCGACAAACGGTGTTTCTTATTCTTGGGTAGGGCCCGGCAGTTACAGCAGCAGCATGCAAAACCCTACTGTGACCACGAGTGCGTCATCAACTCATGCTGGTGATTATATATCTACAGCCACACTCAATGGCTGCAGCAACAGGGATACTACTACGGTAGTGATACTGCCCAAACCATCTACACCCACAGCGGGTGCCTCCAACAGTCCGCTATGCGCGCGGCAGGATTTGCAATTAACAGCTTCGAATATTACAGGGGGAAGTTATGCATGGTACGGGCCATCGGCTTTTACCGCCAACACGCAAAACCCCGTAAGGGCGAATATACAGATGGGTGATGCAGGGGCGTATTATGTATATGCTACCGTGAGCGGTTGCGTGTCTGATACGGATAGTGTAGCCGTAGTAGTGAACACCGACCCGTTCGTGAATATCTTCCCCACGCCGGGGGCGAGTATCTGCCAGGGCAAGCAGGTGATATTTACCGCCGTGCCTACCAATGGGGGTAGTACATCGTACAACTGGTTGGTGAATGGCATCAGTACAGGCAGCACAGGGCTTACCTATAGTACCACTACATTAAACAATGGTGATATAGTTAGCTGCGCCATGACCAGTACGGGTACCTGCGCTACACCGTTTATTGATACCAGCAATGCCATCACCATGACCGTACAGCCCATCCTCAGCCCCACAGTAACCATGGCCGCCGACAACATGCCGCCGTGGAACGGCGGGCTGACGGTGACTTTTACAGCAACACCTACGCATGGCGGCACTAATCCTGAATACCAGTGGAAACGCAACGGGCAGGATATAACAGGTGCAACGGGCGCTACATGGGGTGTAATAGTGAACGCACTGAACCCCAACGAGGATATATGCGTGGTGCTGAAAAGCAGCTACGAATGCGCCGTGCCCGATACGGCTATGAGTAATTGTATTACTACTGCGTTTACGGGTATAGGCGATATCGTTAATAACAAGAATATTAAGATTTATCCAAACCCGACTTCAACGATTTTGCATGTGGAGGGGGTAAAGACAGGTGCAACAATAGAACTGATAGATTTATTGGGCAGGTCTGCCAGGAGGCAACTCCTGACAGCACAGGGAACTGTAGATGTGAGTGGCCTTGTGCCGGGTGTGTATGTGGTAAGGGTGAATGGTGTGGTAGCAGGACGGGTGGTGAAGGAATAGTCAGTTTGCCGTTGGAAGATCTTTATACAACTACAACGAAAGCGCCCCGCTCTTGCAGAACGGGGCGTTTGAATATGATATACTGCTGCTTATTAAGCTTCCTTAGCAGCGATGTATTTTTTCTCCTGGATACGTGCTGACTTACCGAAACGCTCGCGCTGGTAGTACAGTTTAGCACGGCGTACACGGCCACGCTTGTTTACTTTTATCGAGTCGATATGAGGCGAGTGCAGCGGGAAAACACGCTCAACACCTACACCGTCAGAAATCTTACGAACGGTAAAGGTTTGGGTATAGCCCCTGCCCTGGCGCTTGATCACATCGCCTTTGAATGACTGGATACGTGATTTGTTACCTTCTACAATCTTATAATCAACTGTAATATTATCACCTGCCTTGAAGTCAGGAATTTCCCTCGCGGGGCTCATCTGACTGTGAACATATGCTACTGCGTTGTCCATTTTAATTTACATTTTGGGTCTGCAAAGGTAATGGGTTTATTTGTTTTAACAAAAAAATATCCTGAATCATTCTCCAAAATCTTCCAGCAGGTCGGGACGGCGTTCCGCGGTACGCTTCAGCGACTGCTCGTGGCGCCATTCGTCCACCTTTTTAGGGTCGCCGCTCAGCAGCACTTCGGGCACTTTCCACCCTCTGAAATCGGCAGGGCGGGTATATACGGGAGGAGCCAGCAGCCCGTCCTGGTGGGAGTCGAACAGGGCCGAGGTTTCGTC
>JACFNS010000154.1:0-3174 GCA_019454705.1 Taibaiella sp.
GGTCTGGAGCCATATGGGCTATATTGGGAAGAGTGAATTATTAGAAAAAATAACTACCTTTAATTGATTTTCGTATCGTTTACCTGTTACATACAGAAAGCCCCGTTTTTACGGGGCTTTTATTTTGGCAATATTTTCTGGCAGTGTACTTTACAACATTGTTTTTGTGAACTTCCTTTCCCATCCGTTTGGGTATGAATATAAATTCATGTTGCTTGAGTAAATGTGCCAAAAAAGGGCAACATGTGAACGTTGCCCAATTCAAAATATTACGTGCAGGGTAATTAATAGTCCCCAAATGTTTCTTCCAATTGCCCAAGTGCGTTAGCCAATTGCTCATCGTTTGGCGCTATGCCATGCCATTCGTGGCTGCCTTCCATAAAGTCAACACCATGGCCCATGCCGGTCTTCATCAGTATCACTATGGGCTTACCTTTACCAGTTTCTGCTTTAGCAGCTTCCAGCGTACTGACCACTGCAGCCATATCATTACCTTTCTCCAGGTTGATGACATGCCAGCCGAATGCCTCAAATTTTGGCCTCAGGTCACCCAGGCCCATCACTTTGTCAGTCGGGCCGTCTATCTGCTGGCCGTTCCAGTCGACCGTAGCTATGAGATTATCTATTTTGTGATGTGCGGCAAACAGGATGGCTTCCCAGTTCTGCCCCTCCTGCAACTCGCCATCGCCATGCAATGAATATACCAGGTGTTTATCGCCGTTCAGTTTTTTAGCTAACGCAGCACCGCAGGCTACACTCATACCCTGCCCCAGCGAACCGCTGGCTATGCGCACACCTGGCAACCCTTCGTGGGTGGTGGGGTGGCCCTGCAGCCTAGAATCTATCTTACGGAAGGTGTTGAGCTCCTCAATCGGGAAATATCCTGCACGTGCCAGCACGCTATAAAACACCGGTGAAATATGGCCATTGGAAAGGAAGAATACATCTTCATTTTTGCCGTCCATATCAAATGATGCGCTGTTATATTCCATCATATGGTTGTACAATGCCACCATATATTCAGTACATCCTAACGAACCGCCCGGGTGGCCGCTCTGAACAGTGTGTACCATACGTACTATATCACGGCGAACCTGTGAGGCGATCTTTTTTAATTCTTCTAACTGCATGGGTATTATTTCAAGGCTCAAAAGTAATGGATAGCCCCGACTTTTCAGAGAAAAAATACAGGCTGTGGTACAACCTGTGTATATTGCAAATACTGCAAAAATGAATAAGGCTCAGCAACAATACTTTACCCGGCAACTGATGCACTGGCATGCTACATACAACGAACGCAGCCTGCCCTGGAAAGAGGAAAAAGACCCCTACAAAATATGGTTGTCGGAAATAATATTACAGCAAACACGGGCGGAGCAGGGGCTACCCTACTACCTCAGGTTTACTGCCGCCTACCCTACTATACAACATATGGCTACTGCTGATGATGAAGAGGTCTTCAGGCTATGGCAGGGATTGGGGTATTACAACCGCTGCCGCAATATGCTGGCGACAGCACGATATATTAGTACAGAGCTGAAAGGCAAATTTCCTGACAGCTACGAGACCATACAAGCATTAAAGGGCATAGGGCCTTATACTGCTGCCGCCATCGCTTCCTTTGCCTATGGGCTGCCGCATGGGGTGGTAGATGGTAATGTGTACAGGGTACTCTCCCGCTATTTTGGCATAGAAACAGCTATTGACACGACGCAAGGCAAAAAGGAATTTACCGCATTGGCTAATCAATTGCTGGACAAAGCAGACAGTGCCGGGTATAACCAGGCCATTATGGACCTGGGGGCTACCGTTTGCAAGCCCGCTAACCCTGACTGTACAAATTGTCCGCTGCAAAAAAAATGTTTTGCACGGGAAAATGGACTGGTGGGTGATTTACCCGTCAAAAGCAAAAAGCTTACCGTACGCACACGCTATTTCCATTATATACTGTTTGTGCACGACAATAAAGTATGGATAAGGAAACGTACCGGCAATGATATATGGCAAAACCTATACGAGCCTTACCTGGCAGAGCATGAAACACCGGTGCAGGCTGCTGAATTGGTACAACTGCCCGAATTGCGCCTTTTCAGGCTGAAGGCCTCCTCGCTGAAATTCGCGGGCAAACATAGCCAACGGCTGACACACAGGATAATAGAAAGCCATTTTTATACCTATGTGGTAAAAAGGCCGCCCGCAGCATTGCCCCAGGATGGGCTGTGGGTTCCTTTTGAACAATTAGACAAATACGCTTTTCCTAAAACGGTTCTTTCATTTTTTGGAAAAAATGTATACTTTTATTAATATGGGTATACATTTTGATAAATGGCAATAAATTAAGACACAATGAGAGGCGTTAACAAAGTGACATTGATAGGCAATTTGGGTAAAGATCCTGACCTGCAATACCTGGAAGGGAATATAGCGGTGGCAAAATTTCCACTGGCCACTACAGAAACTTTTAAAGACAAAACGGGTAACCTGGTATCTCAAACAGAATGGCATACCGTGGTGCTTTGGCGCGGGCTGGCCGAACTGGCTCAGAAATACCTGCACAAAGGCAGCCTGGTATATATAGAAGGCCGCCTGCGTACACGTAGTTGGGAGGATAAGGACAAAAACCGGAGGTTCAGCACCGAGATAATAGGTGACAACCTGGTAATGCTGGACAAACGCCGCGATGGAAATGGTGATGACCCGCATATAGAAACCCCGCAAGGCAACTCCGACAGCTTCAACGAGCAGGATATGGGCTATACCCCCGGTGAGCCTGACAAAGACAACCTGCCGTTTTGATAAAAGAAAATAACCTGAAAGAAAGGGAAAGAGTTGTTTTAATTCTGTCCCTTTCTTTATTTTTGAATAGAACCAAACTGTAATTCTACTTGGGAAGTCCTGCTGACGCTGATCCGAACCTGAATTCTTTACTATTAGTGGCATCCAACGAAGCGTTTTCTGCTTCTACAGTCACTATACTTATTATCATTATACTCATACAATTGCTGATGACCGCCATTACATCGGGGTCGGAAACAGCATATTTTTCATTGAGCGCCAAGGATATCAATTACCTGAAGACTAAAGAAACCGGCTCGGCCAGGCAAACCATCCGCCTGCTGGATCAACCTAAGATGCTACTGGCTACCATACTCATTGGCAACAACTTCATCAACA
>JACFNS010000154.1:3184-6350 GCA_019454705.1 Taibaiella sp.
GTAATAACCATGAAACTGCTGATGGATAAATTGCTGCCCGGTGTAGAAGGGGCCAACCTGTTTATCATCAATGCTGTGGTAGTCACTTTCCTATTGGTGTTATTTGGCGAGGTGTTGCCCAAGGTGTATGCCGCGCAAAACAATATGCGTATGGCGCTATTCGCCGCCCCTATCCTGCAGGTGTTGTCCGGTATATTCCGGCCGGTTAGCAGGCTGCTGGTATCATCTACGGGTTATATAGAACGGCGTATAGCCAGTAAACCGCAACAGGCTATGAGCGGCAAAGATTTTGAACATGCCATAGAACTGACCGTAGGGCATACCGCTACCAAACAGGAGGTTAACATTTTTAAAGGCATACTGAAGTTCAGCAACATTACCGTAACGCAAATCATGCGTACACGTATGGACGTAGGTGGCATACCCTTTGACAGTAGTTTCAGCGAGGTTCAGAAAATAGCGATAGAACTGGGCTACTCACGCATGCCGGTTTACAAAGACAGCCTGGATAAGATAATAGGCATCATACACACCAAAGACTTCCTGCCACATATGGACGAGCCTGACTTTTCGTGGCACAAACTGATGCGCCCGCCTTATTATGTGCACGAGGGTAAAATGATAGAAGACCTGTTGAAAGAGTTCCAGCAAAAACGCATCCACTTCGCAGTGGTGGTGGATGAGTTTGGCGGCACCTCGGGCATTGTGACACTGGAGGATATTATGGAAGAAATCATCGGAGACATAAGAGATGAATTTGACGATGATGAACACCAGTACAAAAAAATAGACGATAACAACTATATATTTGAAGGTAAAACGCTGATTAACGACGTATGCCGTATCGTAGGGCTTCCGTCTGATACCTTTGAGGACGTGCGCGAAGAAAGCGACTCTATAGCCGGGCTGGTGCTGGAGCTTTCAGGTAAGTTTCCTGCGGTGAATGAAACCATCAGCTATCAGAATTATGATTTTACCGTGCTGAACCTGGACAAGATGCGTATACAAAGAGTGAAGATAGGCATCAACCGCCCGCTTGCAGAAAATACTGAATCATAAATAAATGCGCCCGGCATTGCTGCACAGGCGCATTATCAACTAACCATTTTTCCTTTTATTGTTTTATAAACTTTGTATGCATCATTGTATTATCAGCTGGGTTATGCAATGTCATTACATAATTGCCTGCCGGCAATTCATTAATATCAATTGTGTGATTACCGCTTTTTATCCCATCATTTCTCATTACAACTTGCCCCATCGTATTCATAATCTGCATGTGGGTAAAACCAGGCTCTACCTCGAAACTGATGTTAGTTAGAGCCGGATTGGGCGCTAGCAGCAGTTGCCCCACACTATGGACAAAACCCTGCACAGAGGCGGGATCATATTCCTGGTAATACAGGGTATTCTGGTCGTAGGGGGTACTGCTATACTGGCCATTGCCCATATATAAATAGCCATTACTCTTCACCATTAGCCCCTGCGAGTCATAGTAATATACATCACGTTCAATAGTATCCCACTGGTTGATATGCCTGTATATAATGTACGTATCGGGCTGCCCCTGTGCATTGAGGCTGTATTCCAATATTTCATAGTCGTCCCATGCCTGGAGTGTATCAATCCAGTAGGCAGTGCGATGGTGAGCAGGATGAACATGACTGCCTGTATACGCAAAACTATCCATGCTATTATTCATCAGCCCATTGCCAAAGTCGTAGGCATCCTTTTCAGTTAATACCCTGCCGAGTGTATCATATGTATATAACGCTTGGTAGAAAAGTTGGAGTGTGGACCCGCCCATCAGCGAGTAAGACTCGTATTTCACCATGTTCCCATTGGTATCATAGGTGTACTCTCTTCTGCCTGTTTGTGTACCTGTCGCAATAGTTACGGTACTATCCTGCACACGCCTGCCGTTGCCGTCGTACATGATATACATGCGGGTTTTAGCCATCAGGGCAGTACCTCCAAATGTGTCAGATGTAGTTATAGTTACCAGCTT
Source organism: Taibaiella sp. (assembly GCA_019454705.1). GTDB lineage: Bacteria > Bacteroidota > Bacteroidia > Chitinophagales > Chitinophagaceae > UBA5543. The sequence continues at coordinate 5,193 of JACFNS010000154.1, forward strand.
GTTGCTGCTATTATATGTGCCCTCGTGCTGTAGCATAAAGTAAGGGGACATATACAGGTGTTTCGTTGTGTTATTAGCTGCATCGTAGGCATATACAGATGTGCCATCCCATAGCAGGCTGCCATTATCATACCAACCAATGGACGTGTCGCATAGTATAGCCTTGCTGTAATCCCTGCCTACCATCGAATAATTATCATAGTATGATTCCGGCATTACACTGTGGGTGGACCCTCTTCCGTTGGAATAAATATGAGCGTTAGTGTCTATCAGCACTCCGTTAGCTTCGTATGTGGTGGCTACAATCCGTCGCATGGTAGCTGTTCCTTTTGCTGACATCCTTGCATTTTGTTTCTGCCATGCCATTTCATGAGCCAGCTTTTGGTCCTCATGCACATAAGCCTTCTTTTTGTTAAGCGGCGCGGCATAAGAGAAAGTAACGCCCGCCATCATCAGTGTGAGTAATACTTGTTTCATATAGTCTTTTTGATTTTCACCAAATAGACATAAAAAAACACTTCGTTGTATTTGTGTTATTATTTTTTAGCCATGTTCTGACAATGGCTTTACACAATCACCGCAGATTTACAATTGCATGACCGGCGTTTGTCTGAAACAGACTTAATCGTGACATATGGAGCGCAGGTTTATTTATGGCGCTCGCTGGGCGGTGGCACAAACAGCCACTGCAGTTCAAATCCATAATCCATGTAGCTGCTTTTTTCATCTACTACTTCTCTCCCCTCCCCACGCTGCCGGCTGTAGTTAGTTACCCTCAGTTTTACTTTAGGATATTTTTCGCTCGCATACATGGTGGCTACATTATCCGCTGTGCTTTTGGCCTTAGTAGCTTTTACATAGATAAATCCCTCGTCTTTAAACTGCTGTAATAACCTATCCCGCTCGTTATCGCTTCCCGTCAGGTAATTGAGCGTAATGCTGTAGTCAGCTTTTATTAGCGTCATCTCCAGCCTGTTGGGCATGGCTACAGCGGGATTACTTTCGTTCTGGTACATCTGCTCGCTGGCAAATTTATATGTCTTATAAGCATCCGTTTCTTTATTAAATGTAACCTTGTACCCTGTCCCTTCGGCCCTTTCAGACAAACAGGCATAATGAATGCAGCCCGCCATCTCCAGTAACTGGTCGGCTGATAAT
>JACFNS010000155.1:0-2248 GCA_019454705.1 Taibaiella sp.
AAGCAATTCATCATGACAGAGCAACAGGAGGCATTGTTCAACCGGCATTTTAAATATGTAAAAGACTGGACACGGGAGCACGTAAGTCCCGACCTGGATGGCAGTGTGAACCGTATAGCCGTGATGGCCTACCGCATAGCCATGATACTGACCATCGTGCGGCGGTTTGAAGCTAACCCCCAACTGCCCGCACCGGCGTTGACATGCACCGATACCGACCTGCAAAGCGCCCTGGCCATAATGGATGTACTGAGCTACAACGCCATAGACGTATATAAATACCTGCAGAAATACGGCCTGAAACGTGCCGCCAACCAAAAGCAGGAGCCTACCGATGATGAGCGCACACTGTGCTACCGGTATAAACAACAAGGCATGAGCCTGCGCAAAATAGCCGCCGAGGTTTTCGGCAACGTTAATGCACATACTAAAGTAAAGAGGATACTAAAAGACTTTGGCCTGGAGTGACCCTGCTGTAGCGTGTAGCGCGCGCTACAGCGCTACATTCCATATTACCCTATCCCCCTATTAACTTATTACCCCACTGACAATCATCATAACTTTATGCGCAGGTATTTGTTATTTTTATAGAATATACACAGCGCTTATGCAGTTACCTAAGTCACTACAGGCATTTTTGCAGGAGGCGGGCAACCTGGCGGCATTCACGGGCAGGTTCTTCCGCGAGGCGTTCAGGCCCCGGTACGAATGGCGCGAGTTTATCAGGCAGTGTTTTATCATTGGTTATAAATCGCTGCCGCTGATAGGGGTTACGGGCTTCATCATGGGGCTGGTGCTTACCATGCAGTTGCGCCCTTCGCTGGTAGATTATGGTGTGGAGGCACAGCTGCCAGCTATGGTCAGCCTGGCTATTATACGCGAGATAGGCCCTGTGATTACGGCATTGATATTTGCGGGCAAGATAGGTTCCAGCATTGGTGCCGAGCTGGGCTCTATGAAGGTGACGGAACAGATAGACGCTATGGAAGTATCCGGCACCAATCCTTTTAAATACTTGGTAGTAACCCGTGTAGCGGCCACCACACTCATGCTGCCGGTGCTGGTGATACTCTCTGATGCTATATCCATATACGGTGGCTACCTGGGGGTGAATATCAAGGCCAATACCAGTTGGAGCCTGTTCATCAAGCAGGTGTTTGAGATACTTGACTTCAGCGATGTAATACCTGCCGTTATCAAGACCTTCTTTTTTGGTTTTGCCGTGGGTATGATAGGCTGTTACAAAGGATATAATTCTAAAAAAGGAACAGAGGGCGTGGGTGCTTCGGCCAATACAGCTGTGGTGCTGTCGTCGCTGGTCGTATTTATCATAGACCTGGTGGCAGTACAGGTAACCGACCTGTTGGGGCTTAATTAATAATGAAAGAACAGGAACAGGCATATCAATCAACCCAACCAACACCGCAGGATGTGGTGATGGACATTCGCGATTTGCATATAGCTTTCGGCAGCAATGTGGTGCTCGATGGCTTCGAGCTGCAACTGCACAAGGGGGAATGTAAAGTAGTGCTGGGCAGGTCTGGCTCGGGGAAATCTGTTTTGATAAAATGCATCATCGGCCTGCTGAAACCCGACTCGGGCAGCATAACGGTAATGGGCAAAGACATACTGAACATGGACCATGAAGAACTGGATAAGATGCGGATGCGTATCGGTTTTCTCTTCCAGAGCAATGCCCTGTACGACTCTATGACCGTACGCGAGAACCTGGAATTTCCCATGCGCAGGCACCATATAGACCTGGCCGACCAAACTGCCGAGCAACGCATTTTGGAAGCTCTGGAAAATGTAGGGCTGGAACACACTATTGATATGATGCCTGTAGAACTGTCGGGTGGTATGAAAAAACGTATAGCCCTGGCGCGTACGCTGATACTGAAGCCGGACATCATACTCTACGACGAGCCCACATCGGGCCTGGACCCTGTAACATCAAGGGAAATAGCGCACCTCATTACCGAAGTACAGAAAAAATATAAAACATCATCTATAGTCATCTCTCACGACATGAGCTGTGTACATACCGTGGCTGACAAGATAGCTGTATTGCTGGATGGTAAAAAACGCGCAGAAGGCACCTACAGCGAGCTGGCTAAGAGTGATATAAAAGAAGTGAAAGAATTTTTTGAATAAACGATTATGGCAAAAGATACTGGTAACAATATAAAACTGGGGGTATTTGTAATAGCGGGCCTGCTGCTGCTGGTAACAGGCCTGTACATCATTG
>JACFNS010000155.1:2258-6328 GCA_019454705.1 Taibaiella sp.
CTCCAAGTTTGAGCTGAAGGCGAGGTTCAGCAATGTGAGCGGGCTGGTGCCGGGCAACAACGTGCGCTTCTCGGGCATACAGGCGGGTACGGTCAAAAGCCTGGAGATTATCAACGATACCACTATCGAGGTGGTCTTCCTGATAGATAAAAAAACCCGTGGCTACATCCGCAAGAACGCTATAGTGTCCATCGGCACCGAGGGGCTGATGGGCAATAAGGTAGTGAACATCTACCCCGGCAAGGGCGAAGCCGAAATGGCTGAAGAGGGCGATATGCTGGCTACCAAACCCATAGCTGATATGGAAGATGCGATGGAAACGCTGTACACCACCAACGATAATGTACGCCGCATATCAGAACAATTGTTGAACACTATGGAGCGCATCAACAGCAGCCCCGCGCTGTGGGGCCTGCTGGAAGACTCTACCCTGCCCGTACACCTGCGTGTATCATTGGTGAATATCCGCAAGGCATCCAACGATATATCCCTGGCTGCCGCCGACCTGGATGAAATGGTAAAAGGTGTGGAGCAGGGCGAAGGCGTGGCAGGCCTGTTGCTGAAAGACACATCTGCCAAAAGAAGTTTATCTACAGCAATCCTGAATATTCAAAATGCCTCGGCCGAAGCTGACCGGCTGGTGACGAGGCTGGACAAAATGGTGATGGATATAGAAAGCGGCAGGGATAGCAGCGTAGCGGGTCTGATACTGGGTGACACATCGGTAGCAGGGTCCATCAACAGGTCATTGTCCAATATAGAAGCGGGCACAGCTTCTTTTAGCGAGAACATGGAAGCCCTCAAACATAATTTCCTGTTCAGGGGTTATTTCAGAAAGAAGGAGAAAAACAAATAGTGCGCCGCAAAAAAGATATATATACAGATAAGAACAAAGTACAACTGGTACAGGGCGGGCAGGAATATTTTGCCCTGCTGGAGCAACTAATAGACAAGGCGCAGCATTCAGTTTATATATTGGTATATATCTTCGACGACGACCACACCGGAACGCAGATAGCCGATGCACTGAAGCGTGCTGCCAAAAGGGGCGTAAAAGTGTACCTGCTGGTAGATGGCTACGGTGCCCGTATGACAAAGCATTTTATACAGGAGCTAAGAACTGCGGGCGTAAAATTCCGCAGGTTCAATCCGCTGTTCAGGAGCAAGCATTTTTACATAGGCCGGCGTATGCACATCAAGCTGGTGGTAGTGGATGCTACCTACTCACTGGTGGGCGGGCGTAATATAGCCGACTATTACAACGACCTGCCCGGCCGCCCCGCCTGGCTCGACCTGGCACTATACATTGAAGGGGAAGTTGTACCTGAACTGGAACGTGTAGCCATTCGTGGTTGGAACAGCATGCTGGAACCCGCAGGCAGGGCTAAGGCCACATCATTAGCTGATGCAGAACGACGTATAGATGCACTGAATATACAACATACCTGCCCTATAGCCGTGCGCCGCAATGACTGGGTAAGGGCCAAAACAGAAATCCTCTCCAGCTACTATAATATGTTTCGTACTGCGAAGGAAGAGATTGTGATACTGGGCAGCTACTTTCTGCCGGGGTATAAAATGCGGCGGTATATGGAACGGGCTGCGGAAAGAGGTGTCCGCATAAAAGTAGTGGTAACGGGCGTGTCAGATATACTTTTAGCCAAATATGCAGAGCGCTATCTCTACAAATGGATGCTGCGCAATAACATTGAAGTATATGAATATACCCGCAACGTGCTGCATGCCAAAGCAGCCGTAGCCGATCACCACCGCATGACCATCGGCTCCTTCAACGTGAATAACCTGAGTGCGCATGTAAGCATTGAGCTGAATGTGGATGTGGACAACAAGGCATTTGTGCGTGGGGTGCAGCAGCAGTTTAACCACATCATAGCCCAAGACTGTATGCAGGTGACTGACGAATGGTACAGTAAGTCATCTATACTGCGCAGGTTGATGGAACGCCTGGCTTACGAAGCACTCAGGCTGATGTTATACATTACCACCTTTTACTACAAGAGCGAGAAACCACCGGCAGAATCTGCTGAGTATAACTATTAAACTGTCGCGTGTCGCCCCGCCATCTGTGGGGACGCTACACCCTCCCCATATTGCCTTATTAACCTATTATCTTATTGCGTAAATTTGAACCTATGTCCAACAACTCGGTAACGAAGCAGGCAATAAGACGGGTGCAGCAAGGTAAGGTTGCTGACGTGGATGATGTGCTGGCTACCGAGGAACCGCTGGAGATAAGAATAATATATGGCCCTACCCGTACCCACAAGAATCTGGCAGTAACCATGCGCACTCCCGGCAACGATACTGAACTGGCTACGGGCTTCCTTTATACCGAGGGTATTATCTCAAAACAGGTTGATGTAACATCATGCAAAAAACTGAATGACAATGTTATGCAAGTTGAATTGGATAAAAGCATTGCCCTTGACCTGAAGAATATAGACCGCAACTTCTACACCACCAGCAGTTGCGGGGTATGCGGCAAAGCTTCCATAGATGCCATAAAAACTGAATGTACCATTTACGATAAGGTGAAGCCTTTTACCGTGTCCGCTGAGACAATCTATGCTCTGCCCGAAAAGCTGCGTGGCCACCAGGCAGCCTTTGCTGAAACAGGTGGTATTCATGCAGCTGCCCTGTTCGACTTAGCTGGCAATATCATTATGGTGCGGGAAGATGTAGGCAGGCATAATGCCCTGGATAAATTGGTAGGTGCCGCCCTGAACGGGGGGATGATACCATTACAACAGCATATATTATTGCTGAGCGGCAGGGCAAGTTTTGAGCTGGTGCAAAAAGCCACTATGGCAGGACTTAAAGTAATAGTTTCGGTAGGAGCACCCAGCAGCTTGGCAGTGCAAACAGCCGATGAATTCGGCATTACCCTCATCGGTTTTGCCAAGAGGGACAAATTCAACATCTACTGTAATAGCAAAATCGTAACAGTTTGATTTTGAATTATTAAATGAATATTATTTGAACATTCAATACAAATAAAAATGAAAATAAGGATACGTGGAAATACGGTGAGGCTGAGGTTGAGCAAGAGCGAAGTGACTGATTTCGGAGAGCGTGGATACATCGAAGAAAAGACGAGTTTTGGTAATGCCGCTTTGACATACGCACTGCAAACCACCACCCATTGTGATATGACCGCCGACTTCAAAGATGGTAAAATAACCATATACCTGCCGGAGGAAAAAGCGAAGGATTGGGTGGTGAGCAACAAGGTGGGTTACGATGCGAATATGGATCTGGGCGATGGCAATGAATTATACCTGCTGCTGGAAAAAGATTTTCAATGCTTAGACAATTCAATAGAAGACCAGAGTGATAATTATGAAAATCCACTGGCTGCACAGTTTCATAAAAAGTAGTTACTCGACTTTTACTACCCCATAATTAAGTATTTAGATGTTCATCAGGTTTATCATCGAGTTTAAAAACGAATACGATGAAATTGAAACGGGGATATTTCAGGCATTAGGCTATTTGATAGACAGAAGCGGGATCCTTTTTGAATATGATAAAAAACACTTGAACGACATAAGAAAATGGTTCAATAAAAACCTTGATGCTCCAAACAAATTTTCTAAGGCAAAAAGAAAGAACGCTGCAAAAGTTTCTTTATCATGGTATAAAAGTACGGCAATAGAACACCTCGGAAAGATGTATGAATTGAAAGAGATAATAGAACGCTATGGGATGGTTGTTACAGTACTCAAGAGGAAGAATGCCGGATATGTCGTTTATGAGGATGAGTTTCAAATTTCAACCATCCCTCATAAAAAAGACAAATCCATAACAAAATAAGCCGTATAAGCCTATTTACGTGAATTTTGGTTAAATTTGAGAGCAACCATTTAATAAAAAATACTTAGTTTAAATGCTGGTAAAATCGGCGTTTAAAAACGGATATAGACATGTCAAAAAATCTTGGTGAATTATCGGGGAGGAAGGGGCTGCAGGAAAACCTGTTTGAAGAGTTAGGTATTGCCGCCCGCGAGACGGGTACAGTTTCAAAAGAAAAAATAGATGAACTGGCGGAA
>JACFNS010000156.1 GCA_019454705.1 Taibaiella sp.
TGAGCGGGCCGGCTTGATGCTGTCGTCTTCAGCTGTCCCCTCCTCTCTCCTGCAGGCCTGTTTACGGCATTCACATCGGGGCGTGCTGTACCCTGCAGCGATGTCATTACACCACATGCCAGCAGCAACGTCACTACTCCAATCTTGTTATATTTCATCGGTATCATAACTTTATTAAGTTAAAATATTTTTTTATTAAAAATTCAGGTTAAGGCCCAGGTTAATTCTTCTTGGCAGGTTCACCCTTTCGCTACCAATTCCTATCAGGTTAGCTGAGTACAAATCAACAAATGACTGCCTGTTGTACTGGTTGTTAGCGTTTTGTATACCCTGTGGGTGAGAAAGATAACCATCATCATCAGGCCTGCCGGTATAGCGGTCTACACCAAGTATATCCCTTGTATTCAACAGGTTGTTGATCAATACATAAGCATTTACGTATATCTCTCTTCTAACCTTGGTTACGTCTTCATTCTTCTTACCGAAGTTCAGGCGGAAGTCTTTGTCAACCCTCAGGTCTACCCAATAATGCCAGGGCAGGCGTGCGCCATTCACTTGTCCATCCACAGTGTTTGCCACGTTACGCGGTTGTGTGTACCTGGTGTATGGTTCACCGCTCCTTGTCCTGAATATGAAGTTGGCACCTGCGTTTTCTAATATATGTTTGTTAGCAACTACCGGGCCTTTGCCTTTAGCATACCTGTAGTCCAGCGTAGTAACTATATTATGCCTTACGTCGTTATCCAGCGGGAATACTGTACGGATGTTAGGCAAACCGGCGCTGATGAAACCTGACAACAGACCGGGAGCACTGGGCGAGCCACTGATACCTGAAGTTGGTGACGAACCCGTACCGTTAGCAAACTGCAAAGTATAAGCTATGTCCAACCTCAGGTTGCGTACGCGGCGCATATCGTAGCGCAGCAACATACCTTTTGTTGTTGAGAAGTCGCGGTTGCCGAATGTATAATAAGTAGTAGGCCATGCGTACAGGTAAGGACGTACTTGTATCATGTCCTTACGCTCTTTGTAGAAACCACTTATAGTCAAGGCGCTGTTTTCGCTCAGCTTTTGTTTGAAACCTACTTCATAGTCAAACATTTTCTCGGGCTTCAAATCGGGGTTGTTGATAAATCCACCCTGGTTAGCAGTCAGGAAATAATAGCTTGACGCCGGGGTGAATACACCGCTTTTTGGCCTTTGTACCACTACATCGTAGTGTGCATAGAACATAGAGTTGTCAGATATAGGGAAGTTGAACAAAATACGTGGCATCACGTTGATTTGCGGCTTGTAATCCGTAAACGAAGAGTTCGGGTCAAATGTACTGTCCGTAATACGGGTATCGGGGTTCACTAAGTAAGGTTGAGGATCACGTCCACCGCTATATTGCCTCAGTGTAGTGGGGTCTTCTACCAGTCGTCCGTACGGGTCGTACCAGTCGTCACCATTCCTATAGCCTATTACACTTGGTGTAGGCGATTCATTATTATTTACATATACTACATAATCATCGCCGATACCGCGGGGTGTGCCACCACCGTCAGAAAAGTTGTTTTTCACCCTGGGGTTGCCAAACTCATCTTTAATATTTCTGGCATCAGCCACGCTGTTTACTTCGTACAGCGAGTATGGGTCTTTCAACACTTTGGTGTTTGCATCAAAACGCTCAACCCTCAAACCTACGTTGAAGAATATGTCCTTGAAACGGAATTTATCCAGTATATAACCTGCGATATAGTTGGGGCGGTAAGCGCCGATGTCGCGTGTATAATTGCCGTTTTCGTCTTTCTTGGTAAAGAAGTCATTGAAATTCACCTGGCCGCGCTGGCGGTTGCCTTTATAATCATAGCCATTGTAGCTCACAAACGGGTTACCGCTGTTCAGCAACTCATCAGCATTAAACATATCCACAGAGAATGTAGACGGGTCTAACTCATCAATAGCTATATAATCTGTTACACCTTTGCCCAACCTCGACCTGAGATTTTTATCAAAGTTAGACTGGATACCAACAACTTTTCTTTCATATAATATAGTGTCATCAGGAGAAAATGTAACACCACTTCCACCAAAAATCTGCTCTTTTGTGTACCTCTGCCCATTTACTATATATACAGGATTATCCATATTCAGGCCAATATGTGTATTGGTCAACTGGCGCATATATTGCCAGATACCACCATTTGTGTTGGCACCTGACATTGCATAACCACTTTCGTTACGCTGCTGGTAATACAAACCAAATTCTATAGAGTGCCTTGTTTTACGGGGTTGCAGGTCGAAAGATGCATCCACTGTTACACCATACTGTTGTACGCCCGCCCTGCTGTAGCTGGTCTGGCTTTGTCCGGTTGTAGTGTACAATCCATATATGCTCACAGGCATTTGTCCATTTATCAGCGCATTCCTCGCCCTGATAGTCTGTTCATTACCCGGAGAAGCGCCATCCAATTCCCTGTAATACTGGCTGGTATAGTTAGCCAGCAATGGGTTCATATCCGACCTTTCATAAGTAGTTTGTACCGCAGCGCGGTCAACTATCAGCCTGGTACCAAATACATCCCTGTTATGATAAACACTACCAGCACTGTCTATGCCGGGTGCGTATATAGGCACATATTCTGTAGTGAACTTACCAACATAACCGTAATTGAATACATTATCCCTATGCCTGGGGTCTTCTACTATCTGGTATTCAGTTTGATAGTCTACCTGCAGTGTATAGAAAGCGTTGGTAAGGATTTGCCTTTGTTGTGTTTCCCCTTCAGCCGCAGCTTGCTGTTGTGCCGCATTTTTGCGGAAACTTTGTTGTAACCTCAGGAAACCCCTGCCGGTATAGTTTTGAACTTCAGGAATTTCATCGCGGGAGAACATTGACCATGCACGGCTATAGCTCTTAGCTTTGCTGTAGTTAAATGTACCGCCGGCGCTCAGGTTCAGGTTATCGGCCAGTTGAAAATCCAACCTGCCGGTCATACGGCCTTCAAATACATCTGCATTTGGCCTGCGCTTGGTAATATATAAATCGTTTGCGGTAACAGTTTCTGCCCTGTTCCTGAATACAGGTACGCCCGATTGGTTAGGAACGCTTATCAACGGATTTTGCCTGATTTCTTCCAGTTTTTCATCTTTCAGCTGGTACACACCATGATATTCTGGAGACCTGTCTTTATCATACCATACGTCACCCGCCAGGAAGAAACCTACAACCGGCTTTTTATTAACACTGTCTATTTTCTTTTTGAACAGGGGGCCTGATAAAGTAAAGTTACCCAGGTTGTGGCCATAGCCATCTACAGATTTTTCCAGCAATACACTACCACGCAGCTTATCAGATACACCTTTAGTGGTAATGTTTACCACACCACCCAGGGCGTCACCATAGTTAGCCGGCAGGCCCGAGGTGATTACCTGTATCTGGTCAATGGCATTTTGAGATATATTGATACCCCTTGAACCATACACCTGCACACCATCTACTATATACAAAGTACCATCGGTACGCGCACCCGTCATACTTACCGCACCACCATCTACTGCAGAATATGCACCTGCTGATGTAGATACCATACTGGTAGTATTACGTGTAGCCATCTGCTCTATCTCCTCAGATGTTTTAACTGTTGTACTACCTCCCTGGTATTCATCTATCAGTGGCACCTTATATTCGGTGATTACTACTTCTTCCAGTGTAGCGTCTTCCCTGGCCTGCAGTTTTACATCTACCTTGGTATTTTTACCCGGTTGCACCAATACATCCTTGGTTTGACTTTCCTTTTTACCGGGATAGTTCACCTTAACATCATAACGGCCCGGATCCAATGGCTTGATTACATAATTACCATCGAAGTCAGTGATGGTACCTCCTTTGGATATACCACCGCTGGACACCTGCACTTGTGCATTGATGATGGGATCGCCATTCTCATCCACCACTGTACCCAGTATGGCGCCACTGGTACCTTGGGCCAGTGCCTGTCCCGCGAACCCCATAATAACCACCACTATCAGAAAGCGTAGTAAACTTGTCATATCCTGCATTAAATATTTATTAACCAAATGAACGGTAAAGATAGAAATCTTTGTTAAAAGTAAAACGCCGATCTCTAATTTTTGTCAGTATAATGTTTGTTTTCATTATATTAAGGCTCAAGACAATACATCTTACTGCTTTGTGACAATTTTATTCAATAATGCTTTGCTCATTTTATACAATGCCTCTACACTGTAACCCGCTATATGGGGCGTAATTATAACCTTATCCATTGCTGCCATTTCATCAAGGTATTTCCTCATTTCAGCGCTCATGGATGTTATAGGCTCTTCCTCCCAAACGTCTATGCAGGCACCTGTTATTTTTCCGCTCAACAGCCCGTCGTACAGGGCTTTGGTGTCAACAACCCCACCCCGCGATGTATTGATCAACACAAAGGGTTTATGCATTTTTTCCAAGAATTCTTTGTTGAAATAATGCCGGGTATCATGCTGCAGCGGCACATGAAAACTGACAATATCGGCCTCTTCAAATATGCGTTCAAGGCTATCACATTCTTCCATGTATTTAGGCACAGCACCCCGAACATATTTATCATACGCTAATGCCTGCACATCAAATCCGTATAACTTCCGGGCAAATGAGCTGCCCGTATGGCCAAAACCTATAATGCCAACAGTTTTCCCCTCCAACTCCACCCCACGGTTTTCATCCCGCAGCCATATTCCGTTTTTTACTTCATTATAGCTCTTGAAAAGCTTTTTATTCAGGCTCAGCAACATACCCAGTGCATGTTCAGCCACGGCATTACAGTTCCCCTCAGGACTGCTGTAGCAGGCTATACCTTTGTTGGCGGCATACGGCAGGTCTATCACCTCCATACCACTGCCCATACGCCCCACCCATTCCAACATCGACGCGGCATCCAACAACTCCTTATTCACTTGCAGGCGGGTAGAGGTAATGATTCCGGTGCATACCCCTACCAGGCTCATGGCTTCCTGCTGGGTTATACGCTCCATCATTATACACTCATAGCCGTTTGCTTCCAACCACCTGGTGAGGATGCTATGTACAGGTGCTGCTATCAGTACTTTCTTACTCATGAATAATACTGCTTATATAAACCCACAAAATCCGCAACGGAGAGTTGCTCCGCCCTTTTATCCATTATCGGGTCTTTGAGCGCCTCTGCCTCCAGGATAGGTTTCAGGGCGTTTCTCAGGGTTTTGCGCCGCTGACTAAATGCTGTTTTCACCAGCATGGTAAATTTCCTTTTGTTATGGATACCATAGGGGTTGCCCGTGTTGACAAACCTCAACACCCCGCTTTTTACCTTAGGCGGTGGCGTAAAGCAGTTTTCGTGCACGTCAAACAGGTAGTCCACCTTGAAAAATGCCTGCATCAGCACGCTGAGTATACCATATACCTTGCTGCCATGTTGCGAGTTCACCCTCAGCGCCACTTCTTTCTGAAACATACCAATTACTTCGTCCACATCCTCCTCCCATTCCAGCACCTTAAAGAGTATAGGCGAAGAAATATTATATGGAAAGTTGCCGATAATGCTGAACCGCCCCTCAAAAGGCTTTTCCGCCTTCAGTATATCCTTATGAATGATTTTACCTTTCAATACAGGGTAGGTTGCATGCAGGTATTGTATCTTCTCCTCATCCAGTTCTATGGCCTTGTAGTCTATACCCTCCTGCTCTATGATGTACTTGGTAATGGCTCCCCCGCCGGGGCCTACCTCCAGCAGTTGTATGGGCCTGCGTGCAGGTATCTGCTCCACTATCTTCATACACATATTTTCATCGTGCAGAAAATGTTGCCCCAGGCTCTTCTTTAATGTGTATGGCTGTTTCAATTATTAACCCGTTTCAATTTCGATGGGCAAAGTTAGGTTTAAACAGGGCAACCTATTACCTTGCGCCCTAACTTTGTGCAACATATTTTATAATACTTACAGATGAAATTCAGCATTTTACAGAAAGAACCGAAGAAAGACCTGCTGATTATATTAGACAATACAGACGGGCTGAAACAAACTATTCTTACGAAAGAAGAAACCGCTTATGTGCAAAAAGCGCATAAGGACAACCACGCACTCGTTACGCTCAACCGCTACGACAAGCATATATTTATATACATACCCGAAAACAAACCCACCGACTGGCAATTCTCTGAATCCATCAGGGAAACAGGTGCAAGTGTACAGGGCATTGCCTCTAAACATAAAATCGGCGAACTCTCCATCCACAACCTATCTAAACACACCCGCGCCGCTTATCTGCTGGCCGAGGGTATGACACTGGCCAACTACCAGTT
>JACFNS010000157.1:0-206 GCA_019454705.1 Taibaiella sp.
AGCACATCCGCTTCTGATATAATAATTAATGTAACCAGCTCCCTTTCCGGCCAGCTAATATTTGCAGGCAACGGTAATACAGTAAGCGACCTGGTTGTAAACTGCGGAGGATCTGTCAAATTGGGCAGCGCATTGAAAGTAACCGGGAAAGTGGATTTCCAAAACGGCAAACTGGACGTACAGAGCTACAAATTATCACTTATCAC
>JACFNS010000157.1:216-6311 GCA_019454705.1 Taibaiella sp.
GTGCCGGCGGATCACTTGCTGCAGACATAGGCTCCGGAACATCATTTACATATCATGTAGGCACAGGTACTGAGTATACTCCTTGTATTATTTCGTCCAATAATAATACAGTGTATAATGGTATGAGTGTGGGTGTAAGACCGGGTGTTAAAGTATTCGGTACTTCAGGCAACGATATGGCAGTATCTCAACCAATGGTTAACACCACATGGTTTATAGAACATGTAAACCCAACTGTGGATATTGACCTGGAGTTGATGTGGAGCAGTAATAATGAAGTAAACTCCTTCGACAGGAACAATGCATACATCTCTCACCTGGTAGGTAACTATTGGGATAAAGATGCTGCAACAGCAGCAATTGCAAACGCAAACGGGCAATATTCAATTAAACGGCAATCCATAAAGTCACTGAGCCCATTTGCTGTATTCGACCGTAATACCGTTGGTGTAAATGAGCTTATTGTAACAGGTAGTGTAAAAATCTACCCTAACCCAGTAGTTGATCTAATGTACATTGAATCTCCTGGTAAAGGTGAGGCTTTAATAATCAATACCTTCGGACAGGTAGTACAAAAAAACCTGTTGAAGGAAGGTGTTAATACGATTTTTACGACTAACATGCAGCCTGGCACTTATTTCACCAGGAGTATAATAGATAATACCATTTATCACCAAAGCTTCATTAAGCATTAAGCATTAATCAAACATCCACATAAGAAAAAACTTAGTATATTTATTATTCAAACATATCGATATGAAGCAATTATTTACAAGAATCCTATTTGCAATATTGTGTCTTCTTTCATCAGCTAAAAGCCAAGCTATAATATACACCGTGGCTACCTCAGGCAATTTCAGCTCTCCCAGCACATGGCTAGGCGGGAGTGTGCCACCAGCCAATTTGGGCGCAAACGACATAGTGATTGGCGGAGGTTTTACTGTAACTCTGGATGTAAACCTGGTACTCAGCAATTCCAACTCACTTCTTCAGCTACAATCCACCGGCAGTATTCAATCCACCAGCGGTAACTATATTGTATTATCCTCGGGTATGCTTACAGGCGACATCAATAGCAGTATTGATGTGGACAGTGTCTATGTTGGCAACACAAATCTTTTATACAGCGGCACTATTACGGGAGATAAAATAACCTTTGCTGGGCCCAATCTACCCGGTAACATAACTATTAATGCAGATGAATATTTATACTTCACGGCAGGGCTTACTAACCTGCCTCCGGGCACAACAATTGCCCTTGGCACTAGCACCCCAAGGCCTGTAATCGTGATGGACGGTGGTACGTTCATTAACAGTGGTGCCAATTTCAACCTTACTACTGCTTATGACGTACGCTACCGTCAACCTTCTGTTACCATTGGCTCAGGCGACGAGCTGACCGGGTCAGGCTTGAAAGATATTGAAATAGCTGTCGGCACAGGGAATATTGTAGGGCTTGATAAAGACCTTACAGTTAATAACCTACTAAAACTTACGTCCGGCTCTTTAGCCTTAAATAATGGCACATACAAACTACTTATGGCCGGCAACAGTAGCTTTGACCCGGGTGGAAATGGTAGTATACTAGGTAGTTCGACCGCAGAAATTATTATTACGTCATCGGCCACCAACCTGGGTACCGTACGGTTTGCAAACGGTGGGTCGGAACTGAAAACCCTGGATATGAAAGCAGGCAATAGTTCTGCTGAATTAAAATTGGGTTCGTCAGTTTCAATTACAGGTGTCCTTAACCTGCAAAGCGGGCGCGTGAATGTGCAGGACAAAACATTAACAATAGCCGGGGGACTTGGTTCTATTACAGGAGGCTCCTCCAATAGCTATATCGTTACAGAAGCTAACGGTCAGCTGAAACAAGACATCGGACCAGGTGCTTCTACTGCCTACCCTGTAGGGTATGTCACCGCATATGCACCCGTTGTTATCACAAACAATAAGAACCTCGCACTGGGAGGCATGAACGTAAATGTGCAACAAGGCGTAAAAGAGCAGGGAACTTCAGGCAATGATATGGCTGCCACCAAAGCAGTTGTAGATGCTAGCTGGACTACATCTGTACAAGGCAATCCAACAAACCTTGACTATAAACTACAATTACAATGGGGTTCAGGCATGGAAGTCAACAGCTTTGACAGGAGCCGGTGTTTTGTAGCACAATACGGCACTAAATGGAATAACCAGGCAGGTGCTACCGCTGGTTCAAACGGCAGCCTGCACACTTCTGAAAAGAACAACATTACATCTGGAGGTACTTTTGCCGTATTAGATGAAAATACATTGAGCGTTGGTGAAATAGTAGTCAATAGTGATATGGCATTATACCCCAATCCCGCAAAAGATGTACTGAACATAACCGTAAAAAAAGCGGCTACTGCTACTGTATACAATAGCACCGGTCAGGTAATATTGAATGTAGAAGTCGGCAAGGACAACAACATAATAAACATCAGCCACCTGGCGCCGGGTATGTACTTTATCCAACTCAATAGTGATGGGTTAAACAGCACAGCAAGGTTTATGAAGGGTTAATTTATATCCGATACAAAATGCATTTTATAAAGCGATACCCCTCTACGTAAGAGGGGTATCGCTCTTTTGTAGATTTCATATATTGGCAATACTAAAAACATTCTATATGAAAACATTCGGCATAAAAACGTTTTACTTGCAGATTACGCTCATGGCCGCACTGATTGTATATTTTATGTTTTCGCCCAATATAGCGGGTATAGAGATAGCCTTAGGAATACCATTTGCTATGTCTTTAGGTCAACTGCTATATACACCCGTAATAAGGATATCGGAGGACAAGATGAGTATCTTTACATTGTTTCCCTTTAATAAGAATATTAATGTTCCATTATCAGAGGTACAAAGGATAATAGTAGAAATTAACTATAACATGCGGTTCATCCTTCACATGAAAGACGGTTCAATAGTATCAACTATTTGCAACCGTTATGCCTACGATATGAAGCCATTGTACAGGGCATTGTACAACACCGGGGTTCCTGTAGAAAGTGACGGCATTGGCACAATAGACTGGGTACAACCGGATTAATTTCTTCCCGATCATTATCAATCAGCGCTTTATATCAAGCTAAGGACATTTTAATGCCTTTTTGTAAACCTTCTTCTCTAAATCGTGTTTAGGTTTTATATGCTTTAACAGGCATGTAATTAAACAGAAACTCTAAAAAATCGATTAGTTATGAGAAGAACAATTACACAATTGAAGAAGGGGCTGCTATTTGTCGCAGCCATTTTATTGACAAGCACCCAACTGAATGCGGCCACTTATACCGCTATATTATCGGGTGCGTTCAGCAATACGGCCACATGGTCGGGAGGAATAGTGCCGCCACTGCAACTACAGCTTGGCGATGATGTAATTATACCATCAGGTATTACCATATCCCTTGACCAAAACCTCGAAATAGCCTCTTCATCTACCCTGGATGTGGATGGCGCCCTTACCGGTGGAACAGGATACGCCCTGATACTAACATCAGGTACTTTAAGCGGAACTGGCTCCATAGATGTCGACAGTTTTTCTGCGGCATTTACAAGCGGGTTCTCCTTTACGGGCAACCTCACAACCAACGCTTTCCACTCTACCAATGCGAATATCAATTCGGCAGCTACCATTGTAGTAGATAATACATTGTACCTGTCGGGGGGTACTATGACCATGGCAGCAGGATCCCTGGCGCTTAGCAATAATGCTACTATTGTAGTGGATGGCGGTGTAATAACATTAAGTGGTGGTAGTGCTAACCTGGCGAATACATACCATGTAATGTACAAAGGCGCGACATCTACAGCGGGTATTGAGCTTTCAGGTTCAGGCCTGACTAACATTACTATCAACACTAACAGCGGACAGGAAGTGAAATTGTCTAATAACCTGACCATAAATGGTGACCTTACACTCACTATGGGTGCGCTCAATCTGAATAACAATAACCTGACCTTCAGTGCGAACGGAGACCTGGCAGCATCCGGCAGCGGTACTATTACCAGCTCTTCGGGATCAGATATAACCATTAACGCATCAGGCGGATTGTCAGGTACACTAAGGTTCACATCAGGTGGCAATACAGTTAACAATTTCACCCTCAACCTAGGTAGCGGTACCGCCACTGTAATGGTTAATGGCGACCTGATGATAAGCGGCAACCTTAACCTGCAACAGGGCAGGCTGAATATAGCCGCTAACAAGCTGGAGTTAGACGCTAATGCAACAGTATCCGGTGGCTCAGCTAACAGCTTTGTTATAACCGGTACAGGCGGCACTTTATCGCTGAACCTGAATACCGGCACTACAAAAACTTTTCATATAGGTACTAATAATGACTATGCGCCTATTATGATTAAGTCAAACAGTGGCTCTGTCAACACCAGGATGAACATAGGAGTAAATGCGGATGTAAAAGCTAATGGTACAACTGGTGCTTCTGCCGGTGCCACACAACCACTAGTTAACGCTACATGGTTTGTAGCCAGCAGTGCTGCAGCTGGTGTTGATGTAGATATGACCGTAATGTGGAGTTCGAATATGGAAGTCAACTCCTTCGACAGGACTAAGGCTTATATTTCTCATTATGTAAATGGCAAGTGGGATGCATACGCATCAGCTGCGGCTACAATGTCGGGCAGTATGTACAGCATGACGCGTGCCGGTGTTAATTCATTCAGCCCGTTTGCTGTGTTCGATGAAAACACCACACTGTCTGTAGATGAGATAGCTGCTAATTTGGCTGTTAACATCTATCCTAACCCGGCTAATGATGTTATCAATATATCTGTAACAGGTAATAACACCAATATGAATGCAGAGATATACAATGTGTCAGGACAGGTGGTGTACAAAGCAGCAGTGCAAAACAACAGCAGCATCAATATATCTAACCTGCCCGATGGCATGTATTATATCAAACTGAATGGCCAAACTGCCAACGGCACTCAGAAATTCATCAAGCAATAAGATATCAATTAACCAAAACCAAGAGGGGAAGACGGCGGCATTATGTCGCCGTTTTTTTATTCCTCTTCAGTATCTTCAACCTCTGCATCTTCATCGCGGCGCAGCTGTGTTTCACATTTTACATCAAGGCTTACCAATATATGCTCTTCGATATAACCTGGTGCTGTTATTGCTACCTGTATCGGTTCTGCAGCAGCAATAATGAATACACCGTTGGCACCGGTAACCAATGTATCTTCTGTGCCATGCTCAATGGCAGTAACACCTTTCATCGGTTTACCTTCTTCGTTGGTCACCGTACACTTTATTTTTTTGGCCTTCGCATTGCTGTGGGCGTCCGCTGCCAGCGGCAGGGTCAGGAATAATACAGGGATAATATACTTATGCATCTGATGTAGATTTTGTTTTAAAGGTAATATAAAAAGGATTTCCACATCACCACCTTTCATCAATATTATATTCCAGTTCTGTAATGATATAATGATAATAATCAAAAGGGCCCTCTTTCAATTTCCAGTTCACTGTACCTTTTACCGGCACAACTACCCCGTCCATCTCCTCCCATTCTAGGCATTCGGCATACCAGTCATTCAGTACAGCATCTTTGCCGCTGCCCATATAGCGCTTCGCCTCAAATCTTGTTAACCGCCCTTTATCGTCAATGGTACACACTCCTTCTGCTTTCAGTCCTTCGTATTCCATTGTCATTTTAGCATGGTGTTCATCTATCTCTTCCCAGCTTATGTATTTGCTTAGCACTGCTGCCGGGAACCAGCAAAGCTCGCCTATATAGCGCAGCATACTTCCCTGGTTTATTTCCATGCCGCCGGCATCTACAATTCTTATTAAGCCAGAAGCTGTAATGAGCATGCTACCTTTACCATCCACGTATTTATCCCTGCCGTTTACAGGCATACCTTTCATGCGGGTATGTACCTGCCATACAAATGCAGGCTCTTCAATATTGAAGTACTGTTCAGCCTCAACTTTCATCCACGCTTGTGATGGTGCGGTACGCATTTTGCCCGTTTGTTTTAACCGCAGGTTATAAGGCAATGGCTTGCCTGCTACACCTGAGCTGCGCAACCAG
>JACFNS010000158.1 GCA_019454705.1 Taibaiella sp.
GCGGAGTATTAAAAATTATCTGTGCCGAACATTGCAACTTTGAAATATTTCCGTATTTTCAGCCGTTGAGAATGATTGTTTTATAGCTGCAATGCACATTTTTTGCTGATATTTACACGGGTAACGCATGTAGTGTTGCAAACGTGGCTGGTAAAACATATTTTTATAAAAAATTACACTCTTAAGGATAATATATCATGATCAGTAAAAGAACCATTAGCCGTGCAGGAATCGCAGTAGCATTAGCATTAACAATGCAAGTGACGCCGGATGTACAGGCACAGGATGTTCACTTTACGCAGTTCAATGCGTCGCCACTGATAGTTAACCCCGCGTTTACCGGCAACTTCAGCGGCAGGATGCGTGCATCGGCCATCTACCGCGACCAGTGGAGAAATATCGGTGATTTCAAGACTATCGCCGTGTCGGTAGATGCACCGATAGTAAATGACCTGACGATAGATGACTACCTGGCTGCTGGTATACAATTGTATAATGACAGGGCCGGCGATGCCAACCTGTCTAACCTGACAGCGCTGGCTTCGGTAGCTTATCATAAATTCCTGGGTGCTGGTGCCAACAAGGCGCTTTCTGTAGGTTTCCAGGGAGGATATACACAAAAGAGCTTTGACTTGTCCAGGGTTTATTTTTCTGATGAGTTTGTAGACGGACAATTTCAGCCGGGTACTACAAGCAATAATATTAACCCCAAGACTAACTATTTCGTATTCAACGCAGGCCTTAGCTGGGCACATCAGGCTGGCGAAAAATTCTCTTATGTAATAGGAGTAGGCGCCAACAACCTGAACCAGCCCCGCGAAAGCTTTGACAGGGATGAGAAAGCTGATGTAGGACTGGCTATGCGCTATAACGGACAAATTGGCGCAATTGCTTATATGAGCGAAAGGTTGAGCTTGCGCCCCGCATTCCTGTACCAGCAGCAGGCCAATGCCACAGAGATGATAGCCGGTAACGAATTTCACCTGATAGTAGGTGATCCTGAGTTCCAGACATTCACTACTGCTGTATTCCTGGGTGGTTGGTACCGTTTTGACGATGCCGCTATGGTAACGGCAGGCTTGGAATATAAAGGTGTACGCCTGGGCCTGGCATACGATTATACAGTATCTACGCTGAAAAATAATGCAAGGAACACCGGTGCTTTTGAAATAGCCCTGACATGGATAGCGCCCGATCCGCTGGATTTTGCGCGTAAACTGATATATCCCTGCTCACGCTTCTAAGAGTATTAACAGAATTATTCAGGAAAGGGCAAAAATATTTTCAAAAGCCCTTTCTTTTTTTTAAAGCAATTTATATTTTTATACCCATTAACAATGCGCATGCACATGAGAAAAAATTGGCTGCTTCTGCTTTTGGCGACACTGATGGTAACGGTTAGTATGGATGTTGCTGCACAGCAACAGAACAAAGACAGGTACAGGGACAAAGCTGACGATCCTGTTTCTAAATTACCGTATTACAAAAAGCTGCGTTGGGCTGATGGACTTTTCAGGGAGGGAAGTTATTTTAATGCAATAGATTACTACCAGCAACTGAAACAAGAACAACCACGCAATCCATACCTTTCTTACCAATTGGCTGAGTGCTATTGGATGACAAGGGACTATCAGCCGGCTGCGCACTATTATGGTGAGGTATATAATATGGCTTCGAAGTTGTATCCTGAAGCAGTATTCAAACAAGCTATGATGTTGAAGCAGGCTGGTAATTATGACGAATCAATAGCTGCATTCAATAAGTTTATAGCAGACAACCCCAAAACATACAAAGTGCTGAAAAAGCGTGCTTTGAAAGAAATAGAAGGTTGTAAAATTGCAACCAGCTCTATGATGGACCCGCAGGCGGTAACTGTAAAGAATGCAGGGCCTAACGTGAACAGCGCCTATACAGAATCTGCTCCTTATCCACTGGGTGATTCAGCCCTGTTATTTTCTACAATGAGGCAGAACGACCTGGTAGAGGTGGATAAGAAAAAGCGTGAAACTTACATGTCTCGCTTCATGACATCAGCAAAACAGAAGTATACTGAAGAGGTTGACTCTTTCCAGTGGCCTTTAGTTTTTAACGATGGCGATTTTAATTCTGATAAAGTACACATCAGTAATGGTTCGTACAGCCCCGGTGGCGACCGTTTCTACTTCACTGAGTGTGCAGAAGGAGATTCGATGAAGGTGGAGTGTAAAATCTACGTATCGAAATTTGAAAAATCACGTTGGTCAGAGCCTGAGCTTCTGGGCGATGGTATCAACGACGGTGGTTCGAATACACAGCCATATGTAGCTATGATAGGTAAGAAAGAAGTACTGTTCTTCTCTTCAAACCGTCAATTGCAAAGCCGTGGCGGATACGATATATGGTACTCTATTATTGACCCACGTAACGGTACATACCGCCGTCCTCAAAACGCCGGTAAGCAAATCAACACTGCTAACGACGAAATAACTCCATACTACGATAGCAGGGAAAACAAACTGTATTTCTCATCTAACGGATGGGTGACTATGGGTGGTTTTGATATTTACTCTGCACAGGGAGGCCCATCTCGTTATACTAATGTGTCTAACCTGGGTTACCCCATCAATACATCGGCTGACGAAATGTATTATGTAAGGGATCCATTAGGCAAACCTGATGCATATGTAGTGTCTAACCGTGTGGGTTCTATAGCATTGAAAAACCCCACATGTTGCGATGACATCTGGCGCATACAATACGAGCCTAAGCTGGTAGTAACTGGTAAAGTAGTAGACCGTAAAACACAGGAACCTATTAACGAGGTAGTGGTGAAAATGGTTGACGAAAAAGGTGATATGAAAACCTTTAACTCTACCGACGGTAACTTCGGTTTCAACATGAGCCGCGGACATTCATATGTTATCACAGGAGATAAAGAGCAATATGCGTCTACACGGGCTTCTGTAAGCACTATGGATGTAAAACGTACCGACGCTGATGATACAGTAAGCGTAACTATATACATGGATGAAATTACTCCTGTATTTACATTCTCAGTAAGCAATGTATATTATGATTATGACAAGGCTGACCTGCGTCCTGAATCAGTAGCATCGCTGGATACACTGGTACAATTCCTGAATGACAACCCTTCATTTACAGTTGAGGTGTATTCATTCGCGGATGCAAAAGGTAAAGAAGAGTACAACAAAGCATTGTCTCTGCGTCGTGCACAGTCTGTAGTTGACTACATAACAGGTGCCGGCATAGACCAGAACCGCGTGGTAGCTAAAGGCTTTGGAGAATCAATGCCGGCAGCACCTAATAGTACTGCAACAGGTAAAGACGACCCGGTTGGCCGCCAGTTGAACCGTCGTACAGAGCTGCGTATCATTACCGACGTGCCTACACGCCGTGTACTGTACAACAGTGCCAAACCCGGTAATATGGACGAGCAATCGAAGAACCTGCAAATGGATGAGAGCATGAACGAAGACTCTGAGTCTGACTCTGAGTCTGATGCCGGCAACCCCGGAAGCAGGGTGAACAAATAGTATTGACTATAACAGAGCAATAAACAAAGGGGGCTGTGCGTAAGTACAGCCTTTTTTTGTGCCCGTAATTTTCTGAGCCTTAATTTTGTGAGGATGAAATATATACAATTGCGCCTGGCTGAGCCCGATGCAGAAAAAAGGGAGATACTGATAGCCGGACTGGCAGAGGAGGGTTTTGAAAGTTTTGAAGAAGATGCAGGATACCTGCTGGCTTATATACAGGCGGAGAGCTATACGGAGCAGGTGGCATTAGCAGTGAGGGCAATGCATGCGGGAACCGTGCATAAAGCCGAAATAGCACAGCAAAACTGGAATGCGGAGTGGGAGGCAGGTTTTGAGCCTGTGCATGTAGATGGTTTCTGTACCATCAGGGCTGATTTTCATGCAGCTGATACCAACGTGCCTTATGAAATCATCATTACGCCAAAAATGTCGTTTGGTACGGGGCATCACGCCACTACCCGACTGATGATACAGCAGATGAAAAACATAGATTTTGCCGGTAAATCAGTACTGGATTTTGGAACCGGAACCGGAGTATTGGCCATATTAGCTAAAAAACTGGGCGCCGGTGAAGTATTGGCCATAGATAATGACGAATGGTCGTACGAAAACACACTTGAGAACATTGCAGCTAATAAGGTAAATGGTATAGTAGTGAAGAAAGGCTCACTGGAACTGGCAGAGGGGCGTAAATTCGACATTATTTTAGCGAACATAAACAGGCATATATTGTTGCAATACATGGTGCAAATGCACCATGTATTGCCTGAACACGGTATGCTGCTTATGAGCGGCATACTGGATGCAGATGAGCAGATTGTGCTAACAGAAGCAAGGCACGCCGGTTTTAAAAATACCTCTGTTTTTGCAGAAGGTAAATGGCTATGCATCGTTGTGGCACGGTAGTGAAGACTCTCTTTCTCATTATTTTAACAATTCTTGTAACTTTTTGAAGGCCAACAGTTTCAAACTGAATTTTCAACCCGCAGTTAGGATTAGTCGTTTGTAAAAATTATATTTGCTTTCTTCAATACCCACTCAGTCTGAATGAATATTGCGGTTCTCATAGTATTAGCATACCTCATCGGTTCGATACCTACTGCGGTATGGGTCAGTAAGCGTTTGTTTGGTATAGATATACGCGAGCATGGCAGCGGTAATGCCGGGGCTACCAACACTTTTCGAATCTTAGGTGCCAGGGCCGGTACAGCAGTAATGATTATTGACATGCTGAAAGGCTTCATTGCGGTAAAACTCGCATTGTTCGCACCCTATTCAATACATTCGGAGCAATCTGTAAACCTGCAGATATTCCTGGGATTATTTGCAGTAGTAGGACATATATTCCCTATATGGGCAGAGTTTAAAGGAGGCAAAGGCATAGCCACACTTTTTGGCATGATACTATCTATACAACCCCTGGTAGCAGTGAGCATGGTGGGTGTATTTATGCTGATGTTGTATATGACCAGGTATGTATCACTCAGCTCCATTACCGCCAGTATTGCATTCCCATTGATGATATTTTTCATCTTTCGCGAGCCGGAACTCAGTTACAGGATATTCGCAATAGCTACTGCCTTCCTGGTTGTGCTGACGCACCACAAGAATATCAACAGGCTGATAAACGGTAGCGAGAGCAAGGTGGCTATCTTCCGCAAGCGCAGGTTTCGTCGTCGCAGAGGTGAAGATTAAACCTTAGTTATCTTTACTTTGTTGTATATTTATTTACAACGGATTTACTGAATTTTCCGGCCTATGAAAAAGTTACTCGTAATAACAGCTTCAGCTTTTATGTTTGCCGGGCTGGGGTCATGTTTTAAAAATCCTGTAACAGGCAGAAGCTCTGTAAATGTATTGCCCGAGTCGGAAATGCGGACGATGGCACAACAGCAGTACACCGCTGTATTGACTGAGAGTAAAGTAGCAACCGGAACCAATGATGCTGCTATGATACAACGTGTTGGCCAGAAAATATCCGCTGCCGCCACACAATATTTAAGCAGTATAGGCAAGGCTGACCTGGTGAGCGGCTACCAGTGGGAATTTAAGCTGATAGAAAGCAACCAGGTAAATGCATGGTGTATGCCCGGGGGCAAGGTGGCTTTTTATACAGGCATACTTCCCTTCTGCCAGGGTGAGGCAGGTGTAGCTACTGTGATGGGGCACGAAATAGCACATGCTATAGCCCGGCATGGTAACGAGCGTATGAGTCAGCAGTTGATGCAACAAGCAGGTGGTGTAGCCCTCTCTGTATATATGGCCGATAAACCTGCAGAAACAAAGAACATATTTATGGGTGCTTATGGCATAGGTACGCAAATAGGTATATTATTACCGTTTTCACGCGCGCATGAGAGCGAGGCCGACGAGATGGGGCTGATATTTATGGCCATGGCGGGGTATGATCCTAATGAAGCGATAAGTTTTTGGCAGAGGATGGCAGCAGCCGGTGGGCAAAAACCGCCGGAGTTCTTAAGTACACATCCATCGGACCAGCGACGCATCAATGATATAAGAGGAAAGATAGGAGGCGCTATGAAATATTATAAACCCAACTAAACGAGCTTGGCAGTACTATCGTTATACAAGAGGTTGCTCAGCTACATTACACCAGTATTGCTGCGCAAAACTGCCAGTGATAAAAACCCGTTGTTAGAACTTCATTATTACCGGGGCAGGCTACAACTGGCTACAGCTGATGCATTGTATTCTGATGGTGATCATTACCGCCCCATGCGTATCGGGTTC
>JACFNS010000159.1:0-2507 GCA_019454705.1 Taibaiella sp.
TTCTACGATTTCCTCCGCCCTGAAAACCAGGGTAAAAAGGTATATGTATGCAATGGCAGCTCGTGCATGACGGCGGGTACGCAAGGTGCATTGAAAGATAAGCTGGCACAACACTATGATGCGAGTGAAATTGGAGAAATGTGCTGCCTGGGCCGCTGCCACGAGAACAGCTCCTTCCATACCAATGGGAAAAACTACTCAGGTAATGCGATAGACAGCATCGAAGCCATTAAGAAAGACAAGCTGGTAGTAGAGGATAAATACCATGTAGCGCACTATGGTACACCGGTATTGACAGCGCCATTCCCCGGCATAGATGAATATTATAAGATATTACAAACAGCGCTGGACCATACCCCCGACGAACTGATAGCGGAACTGAAGACCTCAGGGCTGCGCGGCAGGGGCGGTGCCGGCTTCCCCATATCCTTTAAGCTGGAGTCATGCAAGAATACGGCGGACAGCATGAAGTTTATTGTATGTAATGCCGACGAGGGCGACCCCGGTGCCTACAGCGACAGGTACCTGCTGGAGCATCAACCACACAGTGTACTGCTGGGTATGATGATTGCAGGATATATCACAGGCGCTAATACAGGTGTAGTATATATACGTGCTGAATATCCTGAAGCTATAGAGATTACTCAAAAGGCTATTGATGACATCAGGGCAAAGAAATTGTTGGGTGAGGATATACTTGGCTCGGGCTTCAATTACGATTTCAAAGTGATATGCGCGCAAGGAGCATATATATGTGGTGAAGAAACGGCTTTGCTTTCTTCTATAGAAGGGCAGCGCCCCGAAGTAAGGGTTCGTCCGCCATACCCTACGCAAGAGGGCTTGTTTAATAAACCAACAGTGGTGAACAATGTGGAGACACTGGCGTGCATCCCCTGGGTAGTAAAGAACGGTGGTGAAAAATTTGCCTCAATAGGTATTGGCAGGTCAACCGGCACCAAGCTCTGTTCGCTGGACGGTTTCTTCAACAAACCCGGTATATACGAGGTGGACATGGGTACGCCTTTGTCTGTGCTGGTCAACGACTTGGGCGGCGGATTTAAAGAAGAAGTGAAAGCCATGCATATAGGTGGCCCGTTGGGTGGATTGGTGCCCGTGGAGAAGATAAAAGACCTGACGGTTGACTTTGAATCCTTCTCGCAGAACGGCTTTTTGCTGGGGCATGCCTCGGTAGTATGCTTGCCGCAGAGCTTCCCTGTCATCAGTTATATAGAACACCTGTTCCAGTTTACAGCGCACGAAAGCTGTGGTAAATGTTTCCCCTGCCGCCTGGGCTCAACCCGCGGATATGAAATGGTGAACAAAGCCATGAACTCTGATTATAAGATAGAACGCAAACTGATGACCGACCTCATCACCACTATGGAGATAGGTTCGCTGTGCGCATTGGGTGGTGGCCTGCCATTGCCTATCAGGAATGCATTGAAATATTTTGATAACGAATTAGCACAATACTTCTCATAAAACAGATAGTTATGAGTAAACAATATTATGTAAAACCCTCGCAGGGAGGCATACAAAGCACCGACAAAGTAGCTGCACAGGTGGCCTATATTGACGGTGTGCCTTATGAACTGAAAGCAGGGGAAACGATACTGTCTTTCCTCAAAAGGAACTTTGGAGAAGACTATGTGCCTACGCTATGCGATGCGCCTAACCTCAAGCCGTTTGGAGCCTGCCGTGTGTGCAGTGTAGATGTAGCCCTGACAGCCAATGGCAGCAGTAAGGCGATGGCGTCCTGCCACACTCCTGTGTCGCCCAATATGTATATATACCCGCACAGCCAGCGCATACTGGACCTGCGTAAGAATATAGTAGAACTGGTGCTGACAGACCACCCGCTGGACTGCCTGACCTGCGAAGTGAACAACAACTGCGAACTGCAGACTGTAGCTGCGCAAGTAGGCATACGCGATGTGCGTTACCCTGAGGGCAAAAACCACCTCCATTATAAAAAAGACCTGAGCCACCCATACATGAAGACGGATATGTCTAAATGTATCAACTGCTCGCGCTGTGTGCGTGCCTGCGATGAAGTGCAGGGGCAATTTGTGCTGAGCATGGCGGGGCGTGGTTTCGATGCGCATATCGTTAAGGGGCAGGAAGTGAGCTTCTTCGAGTCGGACTGTGTGAGCTGCGGCGCCTGTGCGCAGGCTTGCCCCACGTCGGCCATATCCGATGTGTACGAATCGAAGTCAACAGCTTATGACGAAAAAGTACGTACTGTATGTACCTACTGCGGTGTGGGTTGCAACCTGGAAGTAGCGGTGAAAGGCGGTAAAGTAAAATCGATACAAGCGCCATACGAAGCAGAAGCCAACGGAGGCCATACCTGCCTGAAAGGGCGTTATGCATTTGCCTTCTACAACCACCCTGACCGCCTGCGCACACCGCTTATTAAAAAGAACGGCGAATTTGTAGAAGCTACCTGGGACGAAGCTTATGACTTCATAGCCAACAAGCTGACAGAAATAAAAGAAAAATACGGC
>JACFNS010000159.1:2517-6250 GCA_019454705.1 Taibaiella sp.
GGCACGCGGTACCAACGAAGAGAACTACCTGATGCAGAAGTTCATCCGTGCGGTGATAGGCACTAATAATATTGACAGTTGCGCACGTGTATGCCACTCGCCAACAGCTTTGGGTATGCAGCGCACATTCGGTACAGGGGCTGCTACCAACTCCATCATCGACCTGAAGTTTACAGATTGCATCATGGTAATAGGCGCCAACCCCACATCTGGCCACCCGGTAACAGGCGCTAAACTGAAACAACATGCAATAGGTGGTAAAACAACAATAGTAATTGACCCGCGCCGTACAGAGCTGGCCAAATACGCCACCTATCATCTGCAGCTGCGCCCCGGCACTAACGTGGCTATGCTGAATTCAAAGCCAATATACTGAAGCTGAATATGGACGAGCTATCAGCCATAACAGGCGTGGATAAAGAACTGGCACGCAAGGCTGCTATTGCTTATGCAAGCGCACCCAATGCTATGTCCTTCCACGGGCTGGGGGTAACGGAGCATTCGCAGGGTACATTTACTGTAATGCAAATAGCCGACCTGGCGATGATAACCGGTAATATCGGCCGCCGTGGCGTAGGTGTAAATCCTCTGCGTGGACAGAACAACGTGCAGGGAGCAGCGGATATGGGTTGCCAGCCCCACCAGGGTGCGGGTTACCTGGATGTGACCAATCCGGAAATACACCAGAAATACGAACTCTTCTATAATGCCAAACTGCCCAATTATGTAGGTTGGAAAATACCGCAGATGTATGAGGCTGCGCAGCAGGACAAACTGAAAGCCATGTGGGTGATAGGCGAAGATATGGCGCAGACCGACCCCAATACGCAGTACGTGGTGGACTCACTGAGCAAACTGGAACTGTTTGTAGTGCAGGAACTGTTCATGACAGAAACAGCCAAACTGGCTACCGTAATATTACCCGCTTCATCCTTCCTGGAAAAGAGCGGAACATTTACCAACGGCGAACGCAGGATACAGCGCGTGCAGCAGGTGGTGGAACCGATAGCCGGTACAAAATCGGACGGGCAGATAATGGTGGACATCATGAACCGGATGGGCTACAAACAACCCGCAGTGTACCATCCTGACTGGGTATTGGAAGAGGTATCTCAAATAGTACCATTCTTCGAGGGTGTGAAATGGGAGGAACTGGGCGACAACGGTAAGCAATGGCCGGTAGCCAAAGACGGCAAGGGCACGGAGATACTGCATACAGAGACTTTCAAGCGTGGTAAGGGCAAGTTTGTGTACAGCGACTGGAAAGAATCTGAAGAAATAGTACAAAACGGTAAGCAATACCCGTATATCATCACTACCAACCGCGAACTGGAGCATTATAACTGCGGCGCTATGACACGCCGTACGCCCAATGCGGAAATACTGACGGAAGACGTACTGCTGATATGTGCGGAAGATGCAGCTAAGCACCTGATAAATGATGGTGATATGGTATGTGTAGAATCGGCGCGCGGCAAGGTGGATATAAAGGCAAGGATAACCGACGAGGTGAAACCCGGTGTACTGAGCAGTACCTTCCACTTCCCCGAGATTATGCTGAACAATATCACTTCCAGCATAACGGATACAGATGCCCTCTGCCCTGAGTACAAAGTGGTGGCGGTGAACATCAGGAAGAGCAAGGGGAAGTATAAGAATGGGGGTGTTGCGTAATGCGATAATAGGTTAATAAGGTAATAAGTTAATAGGGTTGTTGTGCCGCTGTCCTGTTGGATGGCGGCATTTTTTTCTCCGTGTTATTCATCCCGCTATCCCCCTAAAAGGGGAGAGCCGTTATGACTTAAAATATCACTAAGAGAAAACTAATTTATAATTAGTCTCCCCTTTAGGGGGATAGGGGACACCTCGCGAAAAATCAATGTAGCACTGTCGCGCTCGCTACAGCGCGACACTTTTTTCTCCCGTCATTGCGACAGAGTATTTATGAAAATAAATACGGCGGAAGCAACTGCGCAGCACTCATTGAGACAAATAATGAATATCATGAACGAAATAATCTAACCACGCGAAGGATAACTCATGTTTTGGTGATTTTTATTCTTAAATATCTGTATTCACATATACTTCATCGCAATTACTTAGAGAAGGAGAAACCCGCACAAGGATTGTCGCGCGTCGCGACGCGCGACAGCGCTACAGATGAAACATAGCTGAATAATGACATTGAACTGAGTAATGTATTACTCTCTTTATGTACATTTAATCTGTTATGAAAGCTCACTACCTGTTACTATTGATACTATGCATCAGTTTCAACAGCAATGGCCAGATTAATGCTATTGAAGAGGATAGTATCCTTGATAGATATTATATTAATTATCCTATCGACACAGGGGCAGAATACCACATAGGCGATACAGTGGCTGCTGTATATTATTCACCTGAAACCTATACTGAAGAATTAGTTCATTTGGTTTTTAGAACATTACCGACAGGTAAGCACAAGCCGGTACACGTCGTAAGGGCGGTAATAACAGATGTTTACCAGGACTCGACAAGAACATACCAATATATTTCAGGTTTAAAACTTAAAGTGTTTAGTATAGAACGCCATTATAAAGGAGGAGTAACTTACCCGGATGAATATGTTAAGTCTGATAACTGTCCTATAGTTAAGCATACAGAAAAATGGTATGATGTGCGTGATTGGCAGAATACATCAGGGCTGTACAGGATAAGGCGGTTTACAGATAATTATGCAATAGGAGATACAGTTTACAGAATGTACCTCACAGAAAAATCATTGCTTGGCGGGCTGTTTGGTACAGGCCGTGTTAAATTATATTATTTATCGGCTGTCGTAAAAGATATGGACACAACAGAAAGGCAGGCGCTATTATTGGAAATTACAAGTATTGAAGAGTCTATTACAGATGACATGCTGTATAACTATGTAAATATTCATAAAGGCGACCTGGTGTGGACCAAACCATACCGTTGGCTTAAAGCAGGGCAACATAAACAGGTAAATGATGGGAAAACCATACCGGGAGGAACAAGGATTGTAATAGGATGCCAGGGTACCCGGTTTCAATTGTATGATTGTGAGGGTAACAGGTACACATTTTAAAAAACTGTAGCGTCGCGCTACGCGACACACGACAGTTCCCCCCACTCTATGTAACCAACACTACACAACCACCATATCATTTCTCTATCTTTATGTTGCACAACATCTGCTTTATGAAGAAGTATATACTTTTTTCCGCCACAATAGCTTTTCTGTCTATAGCAGCCTGCAACAGCGAGCCGGAAACTGAACAATCATCCGCCCAAAGCGACACGGCTGTAGCAACGATGGATAATGCCCTGGCTATGTTGAGGGATAACTGCTTCAACTGCCACAATGCTGA
The DNA here is from genome assembly GCA_019454705.1 of Taibaiella sp. GTDB lineage: Bacteria > Bacteroidota > Bacteroidia > Chitinophagales > Chitinophagaceae > UBA5543. The sequence goes on from JACFNS010000159.1 coordinate 5,892, forward strand.
CAAAAATGCTACCGGTGGTGTGGCCCCCACTATGGCGGCTGTCAGGCAGGCATACCTTACCGATGGTATTTCAGAGCTGGAGTTTGCCGACAGGATAATATACTTCATCAACAATCCCGCTGCTGAAAACAGCCGCATGCCCGAAGCCATACAACAATACGGGGTAATGCCCCGCCTCTCGTACAACGAAGACCACCTGCGCCAGATGGCAGGATATATCTACCACAACGACCTGGGCAGCGACGCCTGGAACAACGCCTGGAAGAATGATAAGGGCGCTGCACCTGCAAGCACAGCAGGTATGAGTTACGAAGACATAGGGCTGAACATAGCCAATGGCACCAAAACGCAACTGGGCA
>JACFNS010000160.1 GCA_019454705.1 Taibaiella sp.
GTTATAATTGCGCTGTCAATCTCAACTGGACATTATTTGACGGAGGCAGAATGTTCATTGCCAAACAGCAGTTGAATGTACTTGAGCAGGCCGGCGCGGCACAACTGAAAGAAAGGGTACAAGCAGTAATATCCCAAGTGATACAGGCATACGCCCATGTGGTGTGGCAAAAGCAACAACGTATAGCCATAGATACCGGATTGCTGTTGGCAAAAACGAGGATGGACTTGTCCCGTGTGAAGTATGAAACCGGCTCATCAGCCAAAGTTGATTATCTGCAGGCGAGGGTGGATTATAACAGCCGGCAATCGGATTCATTGCAACAGGAAGCTACGCTGAACGCATCGCTGGCTACACTGAACGCATTAATGGGAGAAGATGCCGCTTTTACGTATGCCGTGCAAGATTCGCTGGAAACAGATACAGACCTATTACCTGAACATGCTGAACTGCTGGAGACAATAAACCCCTCCGTAAGCATTGCCCGCTTTAATGCACAGGCATCGCTGCTGAATGCGAAGATGGCTAAGGCTAATTACTTCCCGGTAATTGCCCTGAACGGTGCCTATGCATATAACAATAACCAAAGCAGGGCAGGGTTCATTGCCTTTAGCCAGGCCTATGGACCTAGTGGGGGATTAACGCTGACTATGCCATTATTCAGGGGTGGGAATGTAAGGCGCGAGGTGAAAATTGCATCGCTGCAAGCTACCCGCGACCAACTGCTGTACGAGTGGCAGAGCACAGAGGTGAGCAGGCAATACCGCACTGCCTGGAGAAATTATGAAGTATCAGTAGGCGCGTTCAAACTGGAAAAAGAAAATATAGATTACGCAAAGGAAAACCTGTACATACAGAAAGAACGTTTTAAAGCAGGCATAGCCAATACGTTGGAAACCCGCGAAGCCGAGAACAGTTATGTACAGGCATTGGTGAGGTACTACACAGCTATATATAACCTGAAAGTAAACGAAACCCGTGTGCTGGAATTAGAGGGCGCTTTAGTGAAATAACACGAACTAACTACTAACCCCTAACTCCTTACCGCTGAAAAATCACCAATCATATTTCTTCCTGTCTTTCTGAGCAGCTTCAATATGCGCGATGCAGAAAGCTTCAAAAGTAGTGGTGTCAACGTTATTCTGAGTTGTTATCCACTGGTACAGGCGGTTGTCAAGGCAATTAATAGTTAACGTACCGTGCCGTAATAATACCTTCTCCGTTTCCGCCCAGTTGATATGCCTTCGGCGTACGTTCATCGGTAAGTTGATGCCATTTTCGTTTATCACAACTGCGGGTTGCTGGCCCCTTGTATTCTCTGCATAAAAGGAATAGATGATAGCGATAGAGAGTATGCCAAACATACCGGCCAGTACCATAGCATTGGTGTATAATGAATAACCTGCAATAACAGCACATAGTGCCAGTTCGACAGCACGGATAATTTTGTTATTACCGGGTTTCAACAGCCAATTGTTTTTTAACAATGAAATGAACAGTATCATTAAACCTGCACCCATCATGATATATTCAGGCCAAAGGATGCTGTGCATATTTCCAGCACTCTCTTTAGGAAGTTGTGCCCAGGTAAAGGGTATCAAAGCCATTTCGCTAAAGACAAAAATGATGAATGCTCCTGCAGCCAACAGTGCAAAACCTATCATCAGGTGCAACGCGGTTACCTGGTGCGGTTTTATCTTCTGTTCTGCAAGGGGTATCTCAAATGTCATAGCTGCAAAAATAATGTAAGCCGCCCGGTTTACAGGCGGAATGTATCGGCGGCATGCTCCGCTATGGAGTTTTGTTCCATAAAAGTACAGTCGGTATCCGGCACCAGTTCATGCCATATATAGGGTGGTATCTCAAAATGCACCGGCCCTGTGTATTGTGCTGTCTGCACCTCAGCATCATCAATATGTTTCCAGCTGAAAGTACATGTACCGTTCAGCAATATCAATATCTCGGGGTTTTTAGTGGTGCTCAACCCCTTGTGGTAATGCCTGCCACTCACTGTCCCTGCCTTGCGAAAGACTATCAGGTGGGTACCAGTTCGCTCTTGCTGAAATTCAGCCGTATAACCGCGTTCGTCAGCACCGGCAGGTATAATGGGTGTTACCTTTATCATGCTTCCTCGTTTTCAGATGGCTCGGCTACTACCTCTTCCGTAGTAGTGCCGCCCGGCAGTTTCACACTAAAGTCGCGCAGGCTTTTATTGATATCACCGTCAGCCAGCAGGGTTTCGTTCTGCACCATTTTGCGCAAACGCCAGCCCAGGTACAGGTCGCCCGTAGGCACACTCATCTTATTGATTACCTGGTTGACAATGCGTTGCGCTTTCTGAAACTGGTGGGAGCAGAAACTGGCCAGTTTCTCATCGTAGTAAGACTCGTCGCGGGTGTATAGCTTTTTACCGCCTTCCAGCAGCCTCATACCTGCATTTTCCGCCGTCATGTTCAGCCATTCCTCGCCATCCACTTCCAGCTCGGCAGGTGTTACAGCCCGTGCCAGGCGGCGGGCCTTTACTAACTCTTTCGGTAATATCTCACTGATGTTTTTGGGATAATATACCTTGCCCTCTTCATTCAGGAACGGCAATCCCGCCAGGTTCAGCACATAAAACCTGTCCAGGTGTTTGCTCATGTAGTTCAGCATCCAGTAGTAGGCGCATACATCGGCCGGCCAGGGGGCCATCCAGAGCCATACTACTGCATCGGGGTTGTTATGGAGTTGCGTAGTAATTTCCAGCAATTTTTCCAGGTCGTTTACCTCAATTTCCTGCTTTTCGTCATTCACTACTTCTTTCCAGAAATCGGTACGCAACTGGCTGAATGACTGTCCCGGGGCTTTCTTTATAGGGCCTACGTGCAATATGTCTTTGAGTGCCAGCACCTCGCCGTGCATAGATGGTTCATTGCTTACAGCCTCCAGCAATGGCTGGGCCGCCATATCTCCTACTACAACATGGTATATCATGGGCGTAAAAATAAATGATTACTGATGGAACTCTTGTATTTCCCGCTCTGTTTGTATCCACAATTGCCGCTCATTTATGAATATTCATATTCGCTTCATATACAACAGCTTAACGAAAACTTCAAAATATACGATTTAATAATAATGTTTGAAAATATACCACTTGTAAAAGGACTGTTAAAAAGCTATTTTTATAACCTGTTTTTAATTTAAAGGCAATAGGTTATAAATTATAACCGATGAGTGCTTGTGAATTATTACCGGACTTTCAAAAAAGATATTAGAAATTATAGTGCTAATTATAAATTTTATGAGGAAGCTTTTACTCTTAATGCTCGTTTGTTTTGTGGGATTACCATTTGCTGCACAGGCTGTAGTACCTGCTGTCAGCATAGTGTCCAACAAAGGTGCAGTTATCTGCTCAGGCGATACAGTTGTTTTTACAGCAACACCCACAAATGGAGGCACCAGCCCCAGCTACCAGTGGAAGGTAAATGGTAGCAATGCAGGTGCTAACAGCGCTACATTTTCTACCACATCGCTTTCAAATGGTGATATGATATGGTGCGTGATGACCAGTAACGACCCGCTGGCTAATCCCACCACGGCCAACAGCGATACTATTACGATGACAGTGAACTCAAGGCTGACTCCCATAGTAGCTATTTCACTTAGTCCTGATGATACAATCTGTGATGGTACTACGGTGACTTTCACAGCAACATATGCCAATGGCGGCAATACGCCTTCGTTCCAATGGAAGCTGAATGGTGCCAATGTAGGTGGTGATAGCGCTAAATATATCACGTCAACACTGGCTGATGGTGATGTTGTAAGTTGTATACTAACCAGCAGCGAAACCTGCGTGACCGTAGCTTCCGATACCAGTAACAGCATTACAATGAAGGTGAACCCGATACTGACACCTGTTGTGAATATCACTGTTAATCCGAATGATACCATTTGCGCAAACACATTTACCACATTTACTGCCACCACTTCCAACGGTGGAACTTCACCCACATACCAGTGGCGCAGGAATGGCGTGGTAGTGGGCAGCAACAGCAGTACATACAGCACCAATACGCTGGCCAATGGCGATGATGTACTCTGCATACTCACATCCAGTGAGGCTTGTGTGTCTAAAACGAGAGACACAAGCGGTACCATTTCCATGACTGTACTGCCCAACCTGGTACCGTCGTTGACAATAGCAGTCAGCCCCAACGATACAGTTTGTGCAGGTACACCACTTACATTTACCGCAACACCGGTTAATGGTGGCTCATCGCCCGTATATACATGGAGGGTGAATGGTTCAATAGTAGGGGGTAATAGTCCTACTCTGAATGTAAGTCTCAGTGTCAACTCGACCGTCTGGTGTACTATGGCCAGCAGCGAGCAGTGTAAAACATCTTCGCTGGTATTCAGCAACTTCATATCTATGCGCGTGAACGCTATATTGACCCCTGATGTCAATGCTACCGTAAGCCCGAATGATACTATATGCGCAGGAACAATGACTACCTTCACTGCAACGCCCACAAACGGTGGCACTACTCCTTCTTATCAATGGCAGTTGAACGGTATCAACGCGGGTACTAACAGCAATACTTATAGCAGCAGCACATTAAGCAGTGGTGACGTGGTAAGAGTGATTATGGCCAGCAGCTACCCTTGCCTTACCAAGCCGGATGATACCAGCACAGGTACTACAATGACGGTAATACCCAATGTAACACCTGTAGTCGTAATTACCCGCGCGCCAAGTGATACTATCTGCGAAGGAACTAACATTACCTTCTCGGCAACATCTGCCAATGGTGGCATTACCCCTGTATATCAATGGCAGGTGAACGGGGTGAATGCTGGTAGCAACTCAACTACATTTAACACCAGCACATTGTCAAACGGAGATGTGGTACGTTGTATTATGTTCAGCAGTATTACCTGTGTTACTAAGACAGCCGATACCAGCAACGAGATAACAGTAGGTGTAAAAGTGAAGTCAGAACCGGATGTTGTCATATCTGTAAGCCCGGATGATACTGCCTGTGCGGGTTCACTGGTTACATTTACCGCCGCGGCCTTGCATGGTGGTCCAACGCCAACTTATCAATGGCAGGTGAATGGTGGTGATGTGGGCACTAACAGTGCTACTTTCGCTACAACATCGCTGACCAACGGTGCCGTAGTCAGGTGTATACTCACTACTTCAGACACCTGCGTGACTAAGAATATTGATACCAGCAACAGTATTACGATGGTAATTAAACCCATATTGACACCTGATGTAACCATTGCCGTAGTGCCCAACGATACAATCTGTAGTGGAGACCAGGCTACATTTACCGCTACACCTACAAATGGTGGCACGGCACCTGTTTATCAATGGAGAGTGAATGGTGTTAATGCCGGCAGCAACAGTGCTACTTTCGCTACAACACTGACAAATGGAGATGTAGTTGATTGTATATTGACTACCAGCGAGCAATGTGTTTCTAAAACAATGGACACCAGCACATCCATTATAATAACTGTATTGCCCAAAGTAACTCCTGATGTGCAGATTGTAGTGTTGCCCAACGATACTATTTGCGATGGTACAAATGTGACTTTCGTTGCTACACCTATAAATGGTGGTTCAACGCCGGTATATCAATGGCAGGTGAATGGTGTGAATGTAGGCACTAACGCTACCTCATATTCCAGTACTGCTTTGGCCAATGGTGATGTGGTAAGGGTAATAATGACCAGCAGCGAACCTTGCGTAACCAAGGCTGCTGATACCAGCAATGAAATAACAATGACGGTTAACCCTAACCTGACACCGGAAGTGACTATTGTGGTTAGCCCCAACGATACTATATGTGTGGGTACAAATGTAACATTCACTGCCTCCATAAATAACGGCGGCACTTCACCGTCTTATCAATGGCGTGTTAATGGCTCCAATGTGGGTAGCAACAGTAATACTTACGCTACATCTGCATTGGCCGATAACGACGTGGTAGATGTGATACTGACCAGCAGCGAAGTGTGTGTAACCAAGTCAATGGACACAAGCAATGCAATTACGATGGAAGTGAAACCATATATCACTCCTGATGTGACTATCACTGTTAGTCCGAACGATTCAGTGTGCGATGGTACAAATGTGACGTTTACCGCTACCCCGACAAACGGTGGTGACATGCCTGCATATCAATGGCAGATAAACGG
>JACFNS010000161.1 GCA_019454705.1 Taibaiella sp.
CAAATATACGGTTGATCCGGCTGTCGCGATAAGATCTTGAAATGTTGTACTCGTCTGAATAGCCGTTGCCACCGTGTATCTGTACACCCTCGTCCACCACATAGTCCAATGCTTCGGAGCCTAATACTTTCAGCATGGCGCACTCTATTGCATATTCTTCGGCGGCTCCAAGCTGTGTTTCTGCTTCGGGTTTGCCTGCTGTTGCCAGTTCTTCTTCTTTGTCGGCTATCCATTTGGCAGTGCGGTATAGTGCGCTTTCGGTAGCAAATATGCGAATGGCCATTTCCGCCAGTTTATGCTGTATAGCCCCGAAAGAGGCGATGGGTTTCTGAAACTGCTCACGTGTAGTAGCGTAAGTTATGGTAGTATTTAAGGCACGTTTGGCGCCGCCCAGTGCGGCAGCACATAATTTCAGCCTGCCAATGTTCAATATATTGAAGGCTATAATATGCCCCCTGCCGATTTCCCCTAAAAGGTTATCTGCAGGAACTTTACAATTCTCGAAAAATACCTGGCGCGTGCTGGAGCCTTTTATGCCCATTTTATGTTCTTCTTCGCCAAAGCTCAGGCCCTCTGTGTTTCTATCTACTATGAAAGCGCTGAATTTATCACCATCCACTTTGGCAAAAACCGTAAAGACATCAGCAAAGCCTGAATTGGTAATCCATATTTTTTGCCCGTTTATCAGGTAATGTTTCCCATCTTCTGTAAGCGTGGCCGATGTTTTGCCGCTGAGTGCGTCGGAGCCTGCATTGGGTTCAGTGAGGGCATAAGCGCCTTTCAATTCGCCTGTGGCCAGCCTGGGCATATATTTCTGCTTCTGTTCTTCGGTGCCAAAGTAGAGTATTGGTAAGGAGCCAATACCGTTGTGTGCCGCCATAGCTACTGCAAAAGAATGTCCGCCACCGAGCGCCTCGTTGATAATCGTCGCGGTGACAAAGTCCTCTCCCAGTCCTCCATATTTTTCAGGGAATGTGGCACCTAATAACCCCAGTTCACCTGCTTTGTCCAGCAGAGCCGGCATAAGCCCTTCCTGCTGTTTATCTATATCATCCAGGCGAGGTATTACTTCTTTTTCCAGGAATTCATGACAGGTCTGTTCTATCATGCGTTGCTCATTACTAAAATCTTCCGGAGTAAAAGTATGTTCAGGTGTTGATTCGCTGATAAGGAAACCCCCGCCCTGTATTGTTTTCATTCCATTATGTTCCATAACTCATTCCTTTGCTTATGAAGTTACATAAAATTAGGCCTGGCAGTTGTTAATTTAATTCTAACTAGTAAACCGATACAGCTGTTATTGCAAGCCCCATTTTTGAGGTATCTTGCCGGCCTGTTTGTTATATGATGACAGTCGTGTACATATCATGTTTGCTAGCGGTATTATATGCCATATTGATGGTATTATACCGTGTAGGCTGGACGCGACAGGAGAGTTTCCATATGCAACCGGGTTATCAACCTCAAACAAAGATATCGGTAATAGTACCGGCACGCAATGAGGAATGTCATATAGCAGACTGTATCCGGTCCTTATTGGTGCAGGATTATCCGGCAGCATTGCTGGAGATAATAGTTGTTGATGACCATTCTACTGACCGGACTGCTGAAATAATACAATCATTTTCGAGTGTTCACTATGTTGAATTAAGTAAGCATACGGAGGGTAATGTTTCATCGTACAAAAAGCTGGCGTTGGCCACGGGTATCGCAGGTGCGCGGGGCGAATTGATTGTAACAACCGATGCGGATTGTACAGCAGGTACGCAATGGCTGAAGCACATAGCTGCTTTATACGAGCGTGACATGCCAGTGATGATAGTTGCGCCTGTTGACTTTTCCTGTGGCAGTAACACTGTGCAACTATTCCAGTCGCTTGACTTTATGAGTATGCAGGGGATTACGACTGCTAGCCTGCAATTGAAACTGGGCAATATGTGCAATGGCGCAAACCTGGCTTTTCAGCGGGCAGCATTTGACAGGGTAGGAGGGTACAAAGGTGTGGATCATATAGCATCAGGGGATGATTACCTGCTCATGATGAAACTGAATAAGGCATATCCCAATGCTATCAGTTACCTGAAATCGCCTGAAGCCATTGTGTATACACCCCCACAACCGGACTGGAAAAGCTTTTTGCAACAACGCATACGCTGGGCGTCCAAGTCGGGCAAATATGACGATAAGAAAATGACTGCTGTGCTCAGCTTTGTGTACCTGTTCAACCTGTCCTTTCTGCTGATGCTCATAGTATCATTATTTCATCCGGGTTACGGAGCTTACCTGTTGGTAATGCTGGTATTAAAGATTGTTGCAGAACTTTTTTATTTATACCGGGTGGCAGGATTCTTTAATAAGCGGAAGCAGTTGTGGTTATTCCCGCTGTTGCAGCCATTACATATTGTCTATATAGTTATTGCGGGCCTGTTAGGTTTTACTGGTAATTATCAATGGAAAGGGCGGAGCGTGAAGTAGCTATTATCATTCCATTAATGTATAGATAGTGTTTATAAAACCAGCCTTATTTTGTACCTTTCCTTATGCGTAAGGTCATATATATATCCATCCTGGTAATAATATTGGCTGTTGTAGGCTATGTGTACTGGTATTACTACAATCCCTATAGTGAAGGCCACAGGGAAGGCGTATTACAGAAGTTTTCCCGCAAGGGCAATGTGTTCAAAACCTACGAAGGTGAAATGATACAGCTGGGCTTCGGGCAGCGTACGGGCGGATCACTCAATGCGCAATATTTTTACTTCAGCGTTACCGACCTGAAACTTGCGGACTCACTGGAGAACTGCATGGGCAAAAGTGTAAAACTACATTACATCCAGTACCGCCGGGCATTGCCGTGGCGGGGGAATAACCATGTAAATGACGATGTACCCAAAGGCCAGTACATAGTAGATGGCATAGCAGATGTGAAAGACGTGGATGTACACTATTGAGCCAGTAACAAGAATACTGCGGGTGCTTTAACTAAGGCCGGTTTGTTTTTCCTCCACATAGATACCGGCAGGGTTTTGATATAAGCGTCTTTACCTGTTATGTTTTGGGCGATACATAGTACAGTACTATCCCGGCAATGTTTCAGCAATTCATCAAGCAGTGCATTATTCCGGTATGGGGTTTCTATGAATATTTGCGTTTGTTTTTCTTTAGCAGACAGTTGTTCCAGTTCTTTTAGTTTCTGGCTGCGGGATGGGTCTTTGAGGGGCAAGTAGCCGTTGAAGGCAAAACTTTGTCCGTTTAGCCCCGATGCCATCAGGGCAAGGATAATAGAATTCGGCCCGGTCAGGGGAATAATTTCGGCATTCATTTCATGGGCCTTTTGCACCAGTACAGAACCCGGATCAGCTATGCCGGGGCAACCCGCCTCACTCATGATGCCTATTTCATATCCTTTGCTCAGCCAGTCTTTCAGCAGTTGCATATCCGGTCCGATGTGTTTATCTATTTCGGAGAAAGTTATCTCATCAATAACAATAACCGGGTGTAGAGATTTTAGGAAGCGTCGTGCTGTACGGACGTTTTCTACAAAATAATGCCGCAGGCCCAGGGTGACAGTTTTTATTTCCTCACTCAGCGTATGCAGTGCATCATCTGCTATCGGTATCGGTACCAGGTACAACTTTGCCTTCATGCGATAAAAATACATTTTGTTGGGCAATGCACATCCTGTTGTAATTTTAGCTGATGTTACCCGAAGATTTTTATACACGCAAGCATGTAGTGCAAATAGCTAAGGACCTGCTGGGCAAAGTACTCGTGACCAACTTTGAAGGGGAACGCACAGCCGGTATGATAGTGGAAACAGAAGCTTATGCCGGAGTAGTGGATAAGGCTTCTCATGCCTACGGTGGCAGGCGTACTGCCCGTACCGAAACCATGTACAGCCGCGGCGGGGTGGCTTATGTGTACCTGTGTTACGGTATCCATCACCTGTTCAACGTAGTGACCAATGCAGAAGATATACCCCATGCCGTACTGATAAGGGCGGTGGAGCCCCTGGAGGGAGTGGATATCATGCTGGCGCGCAGGGGTAAGCCGAAACTCACACCGCAGCTTACTGCAGGACCGGGAGCGTTGAGCCGTGCACTGGGTATCACAACAGGGTATACCGGCCTGTCGTTGAATACACACATATTTATTGAAGACAGGGGAATAAAGATACCACCGCGGGACATTATAGCGGGTACCCGTGTAGGTGTGGCTTATGCACAGGAAGACGCTTATCTGCCTTACAGGTTCTGGGTAAAAGGAAATCCCTATGTGAGCAGGGGAAAGGGTTTGTAAAAGAAAAAGGGTAGCAAATTGCTACCCTTTTTCTTTTATTTGAAACCGATTATTAAAACTTAGGACAAGCGAAGTTGTAAGTAGGTTGTGCTGCACGCTTGTTGAAGCAGCCGTTGTATATCAGTGATATTTCGTAACCTCCGTTGCCGCCTGTAGCGGGAGCGAAGCTGGATACGTTTACATCGTAGCTGATGCCTAATTTCATCTTAGACCATTCGAAACCTATATAAGGAGCGATAGCATCTGCATAGCGATACCAGCCACCTACATAAAATATAGTGCTCTTAGAGAATTCCCTGTCGTAACCGGGGTTCAGTACAAAACCTACAGCAGCACCTGCCATAACTTCAGAAGCTGAAGCCTGATTTTGGTACAAACCGCTTGCATACAGTACCAGGTTTTCGTTCAGGTCGAACGAACCACCGAGATATGCAGTATAACGGGAACTGATAGTGTGATTAGAATTCAGGAAGCTTTCCACAGGGTTAGTCAGATGATAATAAGAGAAACCTACATATGCAGTGGCGTGCTCAGACACACGACCAGAATACATCAGACCTACATTGAAATCGGGATAGCTAAGGTCTGCATTGCCAAGGTTCTCGCCATGAGGGTATTCTTCAAGGCCTGAAGCCGGGTTGAATTCGCTTTCAAAGGAAAGTTTGCTGAAGTCAATTGATTTCTGCACCAAAGCACCTTGCAAGCCAATTGATAATGTATGTTGCTTTTCATAGCCTAATGCCTTGTGATATGCCAAAGAAAGGCCTACTGTCACATTTTGAAGTGACCCAAGACCGGAGCGGTCGTAAAAGCCTAAAACGCCTATACCTAAAGCATCTCCATTACCCAGAGCGCCTTTCATTGTGGCCATGTCATAAGAAATAGTACCTGTAGTATAAGGGTTTGGAGATACACTTCCCCACTGTGAGCGATAGTTGGCAGCAAGCCTTGCATCGCACTGAGTAAGCCCTGTAAGAGCGGGGTTAAGTGTCAGAGGAGAGGCGAAATACTGCGTAAAGTGGGCATCCTGGGCCATGCCGGAAGTCGTGAATATCATCGCTACGCCTACACCTAATAATATTTTCTTCATCTGGGTAAACTTTTTAATTATGTTAATTTTCGGTTTCTGCATGGCAAAATAAGCCAAAATCTATTATTATGCAAGACAGGAGGTATAATATTTTAGTTGGGTTTAGGATTGGGTTTTTACGCCAAATGACAGGTCGCCTGCATCTCCCAGCCCCGGAACAATATATCCTTTAGCTGTAAGTTCTTCATCAACAGCGCCCGCCCACACGTATGCTTCAGGAAATTTTCGTTTAATATGTTCAATTCCCTCGCTGCAAGCAATAGCAGAAACTATATGAATTTGTGAAGGTTGCCCTTTCTCAACCAGCGATTGTAAAGCCAGCACCAATGAGGCCCCGGTGGCCAGCATAGGGTCGGCTATAATCAGTGGCCTATTGGCAATATCGGGGCTCGTTACATAATATTGAGCAATTTCAAATGAGCCGTCCCTGTGATGTTTCCTATATCCCGCAACAAATGCGTTGTCTGCATTGTCAAAATAGTTCATAATACCTTGGTGCAAGGGGAGTCCTGCCCTGAGCAGTGTGGCCAGCACAGGCACATCTGCAGGCTTTGTACAAAGCGCTTCCCCCATAGGTGTTTGCACCGTTATTTCATCATACGGAAGATATTTGCTCAGTTCATAAGCTGCTATTTCTCCTATTCGTTCCATATTCCTCCGGAAACGCATACGGTCCTGTTGGATATTGCTATCTCTTATCTGCGCTATCCAGCTGCATAGTATTGAGTTGGTATCACTCAGGTTGGTCACCATAATCT
>JACFNS010000162.1 GCA_019454705.1 Taibaiella sp.
AGATTTTGCAGCCATGTGCAAAGATATAACGGCTATTGAAAACTGCAAAATCAGTTTTGAAAATATAGCAATAGACTTATTTCGGCGTACTTTAGTCAGGCATTAAATCACGTGTTATGTACAACCCGAAACTGGCATTCGCCCCGGCAGAAGAGCAAAGAACCTACCAATACCAGGCATTACAGCAGTTGTTGCAATACCTGTCCGCCAATTCGCCATTTTATCAAAAGCTGTTTAAAGAGCATAATATTGATATAAATAATATCCGTTCGCTGGATGATATGCACTATTTGCCTACCACCAGCAAAAGTGATATGCAGGAACACAATTGGGAGTTTTTGTGTGTGCCTGAAACCGGTATCAAGGAGTATACAGCCACATCGGGCACCATGGGCAAGCCTGTAACCATTGCCCTGACGGATAAAGACCTGGACCGACTGGCTTATAATGAACAGCAATCGTTTTTGTGTGCCGACGGACGCACGGAAGATATTTACCAGCTTATGCTGACGCTGGACCGGCAGTTTATGGCGGGCATAGCCTATTACCAGGGCATCAGGAAACTGGGCGCTGCATTAGTGCGTACGGGGCCGGGCTTGCCACAACTTCAGTGGGATACCATTTTCAGGTTGCAATCCAATAGTATAGTTACCGTGCCTTCTTTTATGCTCAAATTGATAGAATACGCCCATGAACACCAGGTTGACCTGAAAAAAACGCCCGTAAAAAAGGCTGTATGCATTGGCGAAAGCATCAGGACAGCGGACTTTGAACTGAATACACTTGGGCAAAAGATACATAACGAATGGCCGCTGCATATGTATAATACCTATGCCTCTACAGAGATGCAGACGGCCTTTACTGAATGTAATGCCGGGGTAGGGGGGCACGAGCAGCCTGACCTGGTGATAATGGAAGTGCTGGACGATCATGGCAAGCCATTGCCACCCAATCAGTTTGGCGAGGTTACTATTACTACACTTGGTGTAGAGGGTATGCCATTGCTGCGCTATCGTACAGGAGATATATGCTGTTATTATGAAACCAAATGTTATTGTGGCCGTACTTCGCGCAGGCTGTCGCCGGTATTGGGCCGCAAGCAGCAAATGATTAAATATAAGGGTACCACTCTTTACCCGCCTGCCATATTCGATATACTGAATAATATCGGCTATGTACGTGACTATGTAGTGGAAACATTTACCAACGAACTGGGTACGGATGAACTGAAACTGCATATACATACCCCGTTGCCCATAGACGATTGCGAAGCGAAACTGAAACCGGAGCTGCAGAGCAAACTGAGGGTCGCGCCATTGCTGCAATTCCACTCTGCTAATACCATACAACAAGTACAGTTTCCGGAGGGCAGCCGTAAGCAGGTGAAGTTTTTGGACAATCGTGACAATAAGATGGATTAGGTATGCCGGGATATGTTGCATTCCACAGGGCGATAAATGTATCGGGTACCAAAATCATAAAGATGGTGTACCTGAAACAGCTGTTTGAGGATATGGGTTTCAAAAATGTGTCCACCTACATACAGAGTGGGAACGTGTATTTTGAAACAACGAAAGCAGGTAATGGCACACTTTCTGAAAAAATAGAAAAACACCTGCACAGGACGCTCGGCTTTGAAGTGGAAACAATGGTGCGTACTGTTGATGAACTGCAATCTATAGCTGATAAAGACCCTTATAAGAAGATAGAAGATGACGGCAATGCGGTGGTTTATGTCGGTTTCTTAGCTGACGAACCTGCAAAGGAACAGAAAGAACTTTTGCTGACCTTCAACAGCGAAATAGATGAATGCACCATAAATGGTAAGGAAATATACATACTGAGATACAGGGATAGGGGAAAGGCAAAATTTGAAAATAAGCTGATAGAAACAAAGCTGAAAGTAAAATGCACTACCCGAAACAGAAAGACACTGCTGAAAATGATAGGACTCTATAAAAAGTGAGTGGCGGAGAATAATCCCCGCCACTCTACACCCACCTTATCAAACTATTTTGCAATCACTATCACATTTTCTCTTCACTTGCAATACAAAAGTACAGCCGCTAAAATATTTCGATGGTGATAAATGTTACATTTCATAGTGATGTTTGTCATGTATGTATAAAAAACTAAAACGACGCAGTATACTGCGCCGTTTTAACCTGTCATCTCCTTTTCGTTATTACTAGTGCCCGCCCTGTTCTTTCGGGCTGTTTACTATATTATTATACTCTTGTTGTGTCAGGAACTGGGGGATATAAGTTCCTCCGCGATTCTGCAATTGTGTGTAGAACTCGCGCATATGATTCCTGCTGGCACGGAGAAGGTTTCCATATACGGTTTTGATATCTTGTTGCTGAATTTGCTTCAATGCTTCTTGCAAGTCATATATGTCCATGTCTTCAATTGTCAATCCGGCAATTATGGCATCCGTTTCACTGGCATTCCCTTTAGCTACCAGGTCGTTATACAGCTTCTGAATCTCCATATTCGTAAACACCCCGGGTCCGTTATTACCAACAGGGTCTGCCAGGTTGTATGCTGTCAGCAATGTTTGTATAGCGTCCATGTGTTTTTGCTCGCTGGCGCTGATATTGGAGAAGGTATTGATGTTCCATTTGGCCAACATGGCCATATACACGTCCCGCGCCATTTTTTCTTCTTCGCGGGTATATACAATAGTCTCTTTTTCAAACGGGGTAAGGGCTGTTGAATTGGCTGGTTGCGATGTGCCGGCCGGTGTTACATTGTTTTTTTCTTTTTTGCAGGATGCAAAACTAAATATAGAACCCCCGGTTGCTATCAGTATCAATATTGGAATCAGCTTTTTCATAACTATCGTTTTTTTAGTGAATAATTGCAATACGAAAATACCATCATTGCTATGCCGGGTCTGTAATATGTGTTACATTTAAAACTGACATTCGTCATTTATTATGAAAGTACTCAGGTGGATTGTAATAGTGCTGGCTGTACTAAACTTCGGTTTTATGACTATTGATGGCTCACGTGCATTACTGGCCGGGGATTATTTCAGGCCGGAAACCGGTGAATATGCAGGTCAATTAGGGCCATGGGCAGCTATTGTTTCAGCAATAGGCATTAACCCTGAATCCACATTTATGAAGAGTGTTTTTATTGCATGGGGGGCGTTAGGCCTTATATTCGCAGTGTCGTTTGCTATGCGCGTAAGCCGTGCTGATAAAGTATTGTTATTTTTTAATCTGGCATCTATTTGGTATCTTGTTGCCGGAACCTTGAGTAGTTCTTTACAGGTAATACTTCTGCTCATTCTACGTTTTAATCATAAACGGTCCTGATTTTTTCATTTCGCAGTCATTTCTTTTTACAGGCTGTTATTTCATTATGAACGGGCCTCGTAAAAGTATTGATACATGAAGTTTGTTTATTTCATTCCCTATTTCATTCCAGCAGCTATTATTATCATCACCATTGAGGTTATTATGAGTGTCCGTCATGATAAGCACCTTTATGAGTGGAAGGATTCTGCAGCAAGTGCCGGTGTCGGTATAGGTGCGGTGCTCATGCAAATACTTACCAAAGCAGGCACGCTGGCTGTGTTTACAGGTGTATTCGAACTATTTGAACCAGTAAGGGAAGCATTAAATTACACTGCCACATTTGGGCAAAATTGGCTGGGTGCTGCATGGTGGGTATGGGTGCTGGCCATCATCGGAGATGATTTTAATTTCTATTGGCACCACCGTTTTGCACATACAATACGCATATTATGGGCTGCACATATACCACATCATTCTTCTGAGTATTTCAACTTTGGAACATCATTCCGTAATAGCTGGACAATATTTTTTATCAAACCTGTTTACTGGCTGTGGATGCCGGCATTGGGCTTTCATCCTGTAATGGTTCTAATGGCTATGTCTATTAATTCGCTGTACCAGTTCACATTGCATTCACTATCCGTACCCCATCTTGGTTGGTTCGAGAAAATATTCAATACACCACAACTGCACCAGATACACCACAGTAAGAATTTCTCCTACATGGATAAAAATTTCGGGGGTATACTTATTATCTGGGATAAACTGTTTGGCACTTTTCATAACGGGCGAGACGGACAGCAAAGGCATTTTGGAGTAACCAAACCGCCAGGCAGTTACAATCCGGTAAAAATCATCACACACGAATTCGAAAACATCTGGCAGGATGTACGCAGTGCCAAAAGCCTGAAAGACAAACTAAACTATATTTTTGGTGCGCCGGGCTGGAGCCCTGATAAATCATCACTTACCGTTAGTGAAATGAATAAAATGATACGTAAGGGAAAATTAACCCCCGAAGAAATAAAGGCCTTTAGCGCTTCAGAATCTGAACCCGCATTAGAGAAAGAAGAAGCATAATATTGGCGGGGTTTTATCTATCTCTTATCTTAGCAACATGCTCATAGGTGAATTGTCAAAACGTTCAGGTTTCAGCAGGGATACTATCCGCTACTACGAAAAAATCGGCTTGATAGAACTGCCTAAGAAGTCACGAAAAGAAAATAACTACAAAGATTATCCTGACGATGTTTTGTTCCTGCTCTATGCCATCCGCAAATACAAAGACCTTGGTTTTACCTTAGAGGAAATACGTGAATTGCTTGTACTGCAATCTATACAGGTATTGGATGTATCGAAATTGATACAGATAGTGGAACGGAAAATAACCGGTATGGATGCGGCTATAGAAAAGCTGCACGAATACAGGTTGAAACTGGGCAGGGAGCATCAACTGCTGCTGGAGAAAAAGACAGGGCATATCATTGCCCTGCCCGAAATGAAAGTTGCTGCTTAGGGTTTTATTATTTTATCCACTATCCCGTAAGCAATAGCTTCTTCAGCGTCCATCCAGTAATCACGGTCAAAGTCTTTCATCACTTTCTGGTAGCTCTGCCCGCAGTTGTCTGCTAATATCCTTGCCGTCAGTTCTTTTGTTTTGAGTATATGCCGGGCGTTAATTTCTATGTCTTTTGCATTCGCCTGCCATCCGCCCGTGGCAGGTTGGTGTATCATTACTTCTGCACGGGGGTATATATAACGGTGGCCCTTTGCACCGCCTGACAGTAATATTGAACCCATGCTGGCGGCAAACCCTATACAGTAGGTGTACACCGGCGATGTTATTGCCTGCATCATATCGTACATGGCGTAGCCGGCTGTAACCATGCCACCCGGACAGTTGATGTACATATGAATGGGCACACCTGGCTGTAGTGCTTCCAGGTAGTTGAGTCTTTCCACTATTTCTTTTGAGCTACTATCATCTACTGCTCCCCACAGAAAAATTTTTCGTTCACTTAATAGTTTCTTGTCTAATGTGTCTCTGAATGATAAATTGTAAACAACTGAATCTGACATTTTTTTTTACAAGTATAGGGGGTGGAGTATACTCCATGGTGTCACTTAGCAAACATGTATATTTCATTATTAGGACAATGTAAAAATTTAATAGTAAAATGTTATGAATATTAAAATAATAGAAATGTCTTGTTGGGCAAATAACTAACTGCTTACTCCTAAACAAAGTACAAAATGAAAAAAGTTTTCAAATGGCTCGGCATACTGGTAGGGATAATAGTCCTTGTAGTAGTAGCCGGCGTAGGTTACCTTAATTTTGCATTGCCAGATGTAGGTGATGCCCCGGAATTAAAGGTTGAATTAACCCCTGAAAGGGTAGAACGGGGCAAATACCTGGCAAATTCTGTAACCCTGTGTATGGACTGCCATGCCACGCGCGACTGGAGCCAGTTTGCAGGGCCTATGATGCCGGGTACAGAAGGTATTGGCGGTGAGCGATTTGACAGGAATATGGGTTTTCCCGGAGTATTCTATTCTAAAAATATAACGCCTCACGGCATAGGCGACTGGACTGACGGTGAATTGTACAGGGTGATAACTACGGGCGTGCGAAAAGATGGTGAACCAATATTCCCGGTGATGCCTTACCACTATTACGGGCGCATGGCTGATGAAGATATCTATTCTATTATCGCTTATCTCAGGACCCTACCATCTAAACCCAGCAGCATACCCGAGCGTGAAGTAGAATTTCCTTTTACTCTTATTATGCGTTTGATACCGCAAAAGGGAGAACCAACCGTGATGCCA
>JACFNS010000163.1 GCA_019454705.1 Taibaiella sp.
AACGTACGTCTGCTACAGGTATATTGTATTGTTTAGCCAGCATGTATATAATGTCGTTGTAACCCGCAGTAGCATTGCGTATGTTCTGTATTTCATCGAGGGTAATAACCCATACAGCGGGCATAGGCACTTCCCAACCCCAACCCGCACAGGTGATGGAATCGTGCGGAACGTCCATACGTACCAGCTCACCTTCCCTCAGTTGCCTGTAGCCATTGGGTGCAGACTTATCTTCGATGAGGTAATAGTTCATACCAACATCAAAATGCACCTGCGTATTATTGTACTTAAGGTTTAGCCTGTTTGCATCACGCAGGCTCAGTTCCATGCTCTTTGCAGGCAGCGCCCAGAAATAAGGCATTAACAGCACATCGGGTATCGTGAGTACCACACCTTTAGCGCCGTTACGTGTTACGGTATTCAATACACTATCATATGCATTGCGAAACTGTGCATGAGAAGTGAGGAGATTCCTGTTGTTGGCAGATGGAGCTGTTTCACCGCCTGCAGCAGCATAATTCAGCACATCTTCTACTCCCAGCCACAATGTAAAGAAAGTATGTTCGGGCAGCAGCAATTCATCAACAGGCCTGGCTGTTGCCGGCTTGTTGAACATCCTGCGCGCATATCGATTAGTATTAGCAAAACCTGCTGTGATATAATCAGAAACCTTCGTTTCAGGTATAGCCATGTTGCCGAATGGCCCCTGGCTATAAATATTCAGGTGTGCACCGGCTGTGTCCAGCGCTCCCCTAAAAGCAACTATAGTTTTGTAAGGCAGTGTATCACATGGCCCTTGCGCCATATCCTGCATCAGCTTGCCCAGCGGCCAGCCATGCTCGCCGGGTATCCATGGCTGCTTAAACTCACCACCACCTACTGTGCGAAATTGCTCTGCCAGCATCTGAGGGTAAGAGTTTTCCTGTCCTTCCCTGTACAAGCTGCGGTTCATTATACCGGCAGTATGCGAGCTGCCTACAGCCATATAACGGGAGAAATCAGCATCGCCCCTTTCCGGTGCTTTGGGCTCAATATTCGGCTTACAAGCTGCGAATCCGCAAACTATTGCACCAAGTATATATAACTTCTTCATTTCAGTTCTTTTCGTTTTTGACGTTTTTTAGTTGAAATCGTATGAGATAGCCAGGCCGGGATTTATCCATTTAGTATGGTATTTCCCTTTGAAACCATGCTCAGTACTCTTGCCTGTACGCACTTCATAAAACCTGTACTCCAGCGCACCTATCAATGATATGCGTTTAGACAGTTTCCACGACAATCCTCCCGTAGCCAGGAAGTGTACTGCATCGGGCATAGAGGGGTTCAGGTATCCCTCGCGCACCGGCGATGGTACATAAGCAGTACCCAGCATAGCCGACCAGCGCTCGTTGCGGAAATTGAACTTAGCGCCTGCGCGCAGTGTAACAGAATTCCTGTACCTGCGTGCAGAAGATTCGTCCTGCAGCATATCCGTATTATTATCAAAATCGAACTTCATGCTGTCGTTGGCTGCCCAGCCTGTGTAGTTGGCTTCCAGTTGCAGCGTTACCCACTCACTAACATCCCAGCCGGCACCTACCGTCAGCACCTGCGGCATAGGCAGTGTCGATTCGAAAGATGTATTGAGGTAAGAGTTAGCAATATAAGTAGGTATGTTAGCAAACCTTGCATATCCGTTCCTGATTTTCATATTCACCTGTGAGCGGTAGGTAATGCCGAAATGTACGTTCTCGGCTGCACGGATGTGTAAGCCCAGGTTGAAACCTACACCCGATGCACGACCTGTTAACTCTCGTGTAGCCTCTTGTCCATTCGCATTGATTACAGGCATGGTATTAGTCTGCTCAAAATTGCCGATGCCATATACAAAACCCGCTCCTACAGATATTTCATCCGTTACCTGGAAAGCAAGTGTAGGCTGAAAGAAGGTAGTATTAAGGCGCATCTCCTGTACGATATTACGTCCTGTCCAATCGTTGCCCCAGTTGATACCTGTGCCGAAAGGGGTATAAATGCCCAAGCCTGCTGTAAACCTTGATTTGTAACCTACAGGAGTAGCTAAATACACATTGTATGGGGTGAATACCTGCTCTTCAGCATCGCGTATGCCGGTGCCTGTAGGCGCTGATATATAGCGTGTACGGGGCATTACAGCATTCATACTGGCGTATACCTGGGGGTTCTCCATAGCAGATAATGCGCCGGGATTGTAAAAAACAGAGGATGCATCCCAGGGAATGGCCGCGCCGGAACCGCCCATTGCCAGTTGCCTCATGCCCTGCATATTCAACTGGTATGCCTGGCCGAATGCCATAGATGAGCACAGCAATGAACCGATGAGCAGAAAACGTTTCTTCATAAAGTGTTTTTTGTATTGATCTTTAGTTGGCAGTTACGCCTTTAGCATACCATTATGGTATGTACTCAAAATTTGCCTTTAAATTAGTTTTATTACTGCTAAAATGCAATAAGATACGTAGAATTGAAAATAATAATTATCCGTTACACCGCAATACCTATTGTAGCAATACTTAGCTTCACCCCCTGAACAGCCAGTAAGGACAGGGCGCATGCCTCTAAAGTAGCGCCGGTCGTCAACACATCATCAATTAGCAATATGTGTTTGCCGTTGATTGTAGCTGTGTCCGTCACCTCAAAAGCGCCCTGCATATTTTCCATCCTTTCCTCGCGTGTTTTCTGTGTCTGTGTTTCGGTAAAACGGGTGCGTTTTACGACATGGGGAAATACAGGTATTTTCAACACCTCACCCATTGCTTCGGCAATCACGGTGGCCTGGTTGAAGCCACGGATTGCTTCTTTCTTTGGGTGGAGGGGTACGGGTACAATGGCATCTACACCTGCCGCCCAGCCCACCTGTAGCAGGTCGTAGCCCAATTGTATACCCAGGTAGGCGCCTACATCTTTCCTGTCTTCGTATTTCAGCTTGTGCAGCAGGTGTTGCAGCAGGCCATCAGCCGTAAAATATGCCAGGGACGTGGCTTTCTCCACCTTTACCCTGCCGGCAAAGCGCATGAAAGTTTCGTTTTCTTGTATATGGTGGTAAGCGGTGCGGGGTAAATTATATATATTGCAATTGAGGCAAAGCACTTCTTCTTCCTGCAACAGAGGTTTGCTACAACCCTCGCAGAGGCGGGGGTAAAAGAGATGGGTGAGGCCGGAAGTTAGGTTCATTGTTCGTAATCTATCAGTTCCCTAAAATTTTGAATGATCTGGCCAATGGAACCTGCGTCAATTTCAAAACCTATCTCAATATTAAAATGTCCGAAACCATAGCCCTCTCGATCGTCCTTATATAGTTTTAGTAATATTTCTAGGTGTCCGCGTTCATCTTTACTATAAATCACCAGTTCCATATCGCGAGGCCCCATGCTTCTCAAAACGGCCTCCCCTTTACGCGTGTCGTCCAGCTTTTTCAGTTGTTCAATAAAACTTTCTACCTCATGGTTCTCTATCCATATCCACTCTTTATTTTTAAAGCTAAGGTTTGCAGCAGACATTATAGTTACGTCAACACAAACACTTGGGTATTCCATGGAGAAGTTAACCCTCTCTAGGTTGACCCAATATGTATTATTTTCGTTGGATATCCTCATGTTTCTAAAACAACATCTTGTACACATCCTCCACCTTGTTGGCAGTTTTTATCTCTATAGTGTAGTTCTTTACATCTAAGCCTTTTGCATTGGCTTTGGGTATGATGATGACATCCATGCCCAGTTTATCAGCCTCGGCTATGCGCTGGTCTATACGGTTGACAGCTCGTATCTCGCCGGAGAGACCAATCTCACCCACAAAGCACATATTAGACGGCAGGGCTTTATCCTCGTAGCTGGAAAGCAGAGCACATACCACAGCCAGTTCTATCGACGGGTCTTCTACTTTGATGCCGCCGGCTATATTTACAAATACATCTTTGGAGCCAAAATGAAAACCGCCGCGCTTTTCTAATACGGCCAGTAATAATTGTAAGCGGCGCAGGTCCATACCGCTGACTGTGCGTTGCGGCGTACCATACACAGCCTGTGTGGCCAATGCCTGCACTTCTATCATCAGGGGGCGCATACCCTCCATGGTAGAGGCTATAGCGATACCGCTTAATGGCTCGTCGTGCTGAGAGAGTAATATTTCAGAGGGATTGCTGACGGGGCGCATACCTGCACTTATCATTTCATATATCCCCAGCTCTGATGTAGAACCGAAACGGTTTTTTATCGTGCGTAATATCCTGTATGCATAATGCCTGTCGCCTTCAAACTGTAATACTGTATCTACCATATGCTCCAGTACTTTGGGCCCGGCTATCGAGCCTTCTTTGGTAATATGCCCGATGATACAAACAGGCACATTGCTTGCCTTGGCAAAACGCTGCAACTCAGCAGCACATTCGCGCACTTGTGATACACTGCCTGCGGCTGATTCTACGAAGGGCGATTCCAGTGTTTGGATAGAGTCTACCACCAGCAACTGCGGCTTCACTTTTTTCACCTCCTGGAAGATGGTGGACATATCGGTAGCGGTGAGTAAATAGAGGTTATCATTCGCTAGCCCTACCCTTTCCGCACGCATTTTTACCTGTTGCGCACTCTCCTCACCCGATACATATAATATGGATATGTTGTTCCATTGCAGTGCGCATTGCAGAAATAAAGTAGATTTTCCTATACCGGGTTCGCCTGCTATGAGCGTAACTGAGCCAGGTACCATGCCGCCGCCCAACACCCTGTTCAGTTCGGGGTCGGGGGTAATCATACGGGTATCGGCCTGGGGGGTAATCTCGGATAATTTATGGGCTTTGCGCAGGTCTTTGGCGGCTTCGTCCCAGTCGGCGGCCTGCCGTTGGGCTTTGTCCTCGCGTTGTATTACTTCTTCTACAAAACTGTTCCAAGCCCCGCAGGACGGGCATTTGCCGGTCCATTTGGGAGTTTCGTATCCGCATTGCTGGCAGAAAAAAGCTGACTTGATTTTGGCCATGGGGCTAAGTTACTACAAAAGAAAAGAGCCACCGGAAGAATCCCGCGGCTCTTACTTACTAACCCATTAAATTCACAACTTGACACAAATGTAACAAGAAACGGGGTTCTAAAAAAATGGTAATTTTACACATTGTGCCACATTTTTTGATATTATAATATTTTAGTATGATTTATTTTCGGCCTATGATTTGACTATCAAGGGCTTGCGGATAAATGGCAAAATATCACATGTGTTAGGCGGTAGATAAATTCATCATACGTCAAAATAGTTTTTTTAAATTAATGTGTTTAATACTTAATATATATTACAGCTCCGGGCTCCGTTCCTCCTAAAATACCTTTCAGAAAATGCCATCTAAAACCGTACTTTTGCACTTCTATTTTATTCTACAAAAAAACATACTGCTTATATGCAGGCAACATTAGAACAAGCGAAGCAACTTGGCCTTTTAGAAGAAGAATTTGAAAAGATAAAAGAGATTCTCGGCCGCACACCCAACTTCAACGAGGTGGCTATGTATTCTGTAATGTGGAGCGAACATTGCAGTTATAAAAACTCTATTACTTTATTAAAAACACTACCCCGCGATGGCGAGAAACTGCTGGTAAAAGCAGGTGAAGAAAACGCGGGCCTGGTGGATATAGGTGACGGATTGGGTTGTGTATTCAAAATAGAAAGCCATAACCACCCTTCTGCTATCGAGCCCTTCCAGGGAGCGGCTACCGGTGTGGGCGGTATCCACCGCGATATATTCACCATGGGTGCCCGCCCTATTGCGGCACTCAACTCTCTGCGCTTTGGCAGGCTGGACAACCCAAAAACAAAATGGCTGCTGAAAGGTGTAGTGAAGGGAATAGGCCATTACGGCAACTGCTTTGGCGTACCTACGGTAGGTGGTGAAATATATTTTGACAGTTGTTACCAGACCAACCCGCTGGTGAATGCGATGAGCGTAGGTGTGGTGAAAGCCGGGCAAATGGTATCGGCTACTTCGCATGGCGAGGGTAATAGTGTATTTATAGTAGGTGCCGCTACGGGTAAAGATGGTATAGGCGGTGCGTCATTCGCGTCGGCTGACATTACTGAAGACAGCGCCAA
>JACFNS010000164.1 GCA_019454705.1 Taibaiella sp.
CCACCACAACAGTAGTGTGCCGCAGGTGCTACGGGTATCAATTGTTCAAATACGTCAATGCCAATGCTTTTACATTTCGCATAAATATTAGGGAAGTGCGCCAGGAATTTTTCCTTGTCCATATGGCGGCAGTCCAGGTACACATGCTCAGTACCATTCACTTTCATTTCGTTATCTATAGCCCGTGCCACCACGTCGCGCGGTGCCAGGTCGGCACGCGGGTCATACTCCTGCATAAAAGCCATGCCCTGTTTGTTCCTCAGTATGCCCCCATCTCCGCGCACGGCTTCTGTTATCAGGAACGATGGACTCACTCCCGGTTCATATAGCGCCGTAGGGTGAAACTGGATGAACTCCATATTTTCTATCCGCCCTTTGGCACGGTACACCATGGCTATACCATCGCCTGTTGCTATTTTCGGGTTGGTAGTAGTGCGGTACACCTGCCCAACGCCTCCTGCTGCCATTACGGTTATGCGGGCCAGTATTTTCTCAATATTGTTGTTCTGCAGGTTCAGGGCATACACACCATAGCATTCAATATCCGGGGTGGATTTGGTAACAAGGTGCCCCATGTGGTGCTGGGTAATGATATCCACCACATGCCAGTAATTATGAATGGTAATATTAGGATGTTTGGCAACTTCAGCTATCAGGGCCCGTTCCATTTCATTGCCGGTTACATCTTTATGGTGCAGTATGCGGTATTCTGAATGGCCTCCTTCTTTACCGCGTTTGTAATCGCCGGCTTCCGTTTTGTCAAAGTTGGTGCCCCAGTCTATTATTTCCTGTACGCGGGCGGGTCCTTCTTCCACTACCATCCGTACTATATCTTCATTGCACAGCCCGTCACCCGATGTCAGGGTATCCTGTATGTGCTTGTCAAAACTGTCGCGTTCCAAATCATTCACAACAGCTATGCCGCCCTGTGCGTACTTTGTGTTGGTTTCGTCCGTATTTACTTTAGTGAGAATCGTTATTTTCTTGTCAGGAAAACGCTGGGCTGTTTTTACCGCAAAGGTTAATCCCGCTATACCGGAGCCTATTACCAGGAAGTCTGTCTGCAACATCACAATAGCATTTATAAAGAAAGGCGGCCCTTACAGAACCGCCTTGTGAAATTAGTACAATTAATTGTCTTAGAAACTTGAAGTTAAACCCAACCGCACACCGCTGAAGGCCGGCTCATAACGGCAAACACCACCCGTACAGTTGATACCCTCCACCTGCTTCACATAGCTGGCGGTAAACCTGTGTGCGCCTATGGTATGTGCTGCGAAGATGTTGTAGTAGTGCTGGCTGCCTGTAGTGGCTGCAGGCCCGGGCGATGGGTTGTACATATCAGACAACGCGAATGACCACTTTGGTGCTATGTTAAATTCCACCAGGCCGAATATCCATGAACCGAAATCCTGCTCCGTATGCTGGTATTCCCACTCTGTACGTATAGACATCTTATCGTTGAAGATATAAGTCACTTCAAAGAAGGGAGTCCATGCAATAATCATGGGTACCAATGGTTTTATCTGGTACAGTTCCTGGTTGTATTCCATATACTGCGTACCTACCTGCAGCTTCACATCTTCCCATCCCCTGTATTCTACTTCTGCATATACCTCCCTGTAGAGTTTCACCTCCTGCAATGTATTGATATGTGTGTAGTTCAGCGTAATGTCCAGTTCATCCTGGGGGTTCAGCAGCACATCAATACCACCCGCCATTTCCGACAGGTTCAGCGATGCGGGTGTGTACCTCGCCATCAGCCTTTGCGGGCGCAGGCGGGCAACTATCGGTTGCCAGTTCATCAGGCCGCGTATCAGCACCTCGTTGGGCGATGTACGCATTTCAAAGTTCTCGGTGCGCTTACCTGTCAGGTTCACGGCTATGCCCTTGCGTGCCCAGCCCAGTGTGGTAAACAATACGTTGCCCGGTTTTTGCTTCAGCAATCCGTCAGCTATTACGTCCGATGTTTTGTAAGAGCCTTCTATAAACCAGTTGACATTACCCACCACAAGGTTGTTATACACTGTAAACGCATACATATTGTATTTGGGTACGAAACGTGTACTGATATCCTGGCTGTTGATAGTAGAAACTATCTGGTCCATATTATCCTGGTCAAATGTGCGGTTCAACGCACCGGCACCCGGTGTCAGGAATATATTGTCGCCTATGCTGAAGCTACCCTCTGCATTAATCCCTTTGATAATGGGCTGGTAACGCTCAAATACATTTTTCGATTGCCCGGTAAATGCCTTCATCATGAAGTTATCATTAAACCGGTATTTCAGGTGCAGGCCTACAAGGGCGTTATCTATCAGTAGTCCCCTGTCTTCATATGCCCTGAACAATATGCCCGAGCCTATCTGGTCGTATATATAACCGGCTGTAATAGTAAGTTTTTCAAAGTCTTTGCTCACACTCCATGCACCTATGCCAAATCCGTTCAACGCCTGTATGGGGTTATACAGGTTGGAATTGTGGAAGGCGTCTACACGCAGGTTGGCAGTAAAACCATCTTTGTAGTATCGTAAACCCATCCAGGCTTCACCACCACTCAGGTAGTTATCATATAGTGGGTTGTTGGCGGCATTAATAGCCGTATCTCTCTGGAAGAAATTAACGGTAGTCATCAGGTCGCCCGATAGCGTGCCCCAATCTTGCGCGTTTATCTTTGTGAGTGTAAAAAGCGAGAGTAGTGTTAAGAAAGCGCTAAATCTTTTCATCAACCGGTATTGGATTATTATAAAATTTTCCGAATTTAGAACCTTTGGCATACTTTGGCAAGGTTTTCGTACATTCTTTATAAAATAGACGCATATATATGAAAAAAATGATTTTGGCGGCACTTACTTTGGTGATATCTTCCGCTGCAATGGCACAAAGCACAGATTTGCCTAACACTCCTGTAAAAGACATCAATACCAATAAAAAGGTAGCTTTCAATAAGACTTTCGAGCCGGGCAAAGTGACCCTGGTGAACTTTTGGGCTACATGGTGCGTGCCTTGCAAAAAGGAAATCAAAAACGTGCGCAAAAATATCGATGCATGGAAGAAAGAAGCTGATTTCAACTACATGACTGTATCGGTTGACGAAGCCCGTGCCGAGAGCCTGGTGCGCAGCTATGCCAAGTCGCAGGGTTGGGATTTCCCTTATTATATAGACACCAATTCCGACTTGATGCGTTCGCTCAACTTCCGCACCGTGCCGTTTACTATCATAGTTGACAAAAACGGTAAAGTAGTGTACACCCACCAGGGCTACGAAGAAGGTAGCGAAAATGAACTCTTCGCGAAGATTAAAGAGTACAGTAAGAAATAAATAAGGCTATCAATACATAGGGCAGCGTACAGAACTTGTACGCTGCCTTTTTATTTGCTGCAATATTGCAGTATAAGTTTCGTAAATTGTAATTACCTAATACACACTGATATGTTATCAAAATCAATACAAGAGGCGCTCAACGCGCAAGTGGCTATGGAAGCCACCTCATCACAGGCATACCTGGCAATGGCATCGTGGGCGGAGATACAGCCCGGCCTCGATGGCGTGACTGAATTTTTCTACCAGCAATCTAACGAAGAGCGGATGCACATGCTCAAGCTGATACGTTATGTCAATGAGCGTGGTGGTTTTGCCATGGTACCCGCGTTGCCACAGCCTATCATAACATTTACTTCATTGCAAAAAGTATTCGAAGAGTTCCTGAAGCACGAGGTGCAGGTATCTGAAAGTATCAACCAATTAGTAGGTATGGCATTGGACGAGCGCGACTTTGCTACGCACAACTTCCTGCAATGGTATGTGTCTGAACAGATAGAAGAAGAGCGCTTGGCACGCACCCTCAATGATAAACTGGAACTGGTAGGTGATGACAAGAGCGGCATCTACCTCTTCGACCGCGACATAATGATACACCGCAACGCAATCGGCGGGGGAAAGTAAGGAATGACTTAAACATCAATAATAAAGGGGCGCCATAAGCGCCCCTGAATATTTTACAAAACGTACTTACCTAACCCCTAACTACTAATACCTAACCACTAATTACTAATTACAATATCAAAATTCACCAGCTCTACAAATTCCTGTATACGGGCTTCGATGTCAACAGAGTCTAACTCTTGCAGGCGCAACGGGCCGAATTTCTCTACACAGAATGACGCAAGGGCAGAACCCACGATGATGGCCGTCTTCATATTTTCAAAAGACACGTCCTTGGTGCGCGCTATATGGCCCATAAAGCCACCGGCGAAGGTGTCGCCCGCACCTGTGGGGTCAAACACATCTTCCAGCGGCAGGGCGGGTGCGAAGAATACGTGCTTCTCATGAAACAGCAACGCGCCGTGTTCACCCTTCTTAATGATAACATATTTCGGGCCCATAGCCTGTATCTTCAGCGCCGCTTTTACCAATGAGTATTCGCCGCTCAGCTGGCGTGCCTCGCTATCGTTTACCATGATTACGTCTACCATGTTCATGGTCTTTTTCAGGTCGTCCAGCGCTACATCCATCCAGAAGTTCATAGTATCCATCACTATCAGCTTGGGGCGCTCTTTCATCTGGTTGATGACACTCGCCTGTACTGCAGGTACCAGATTGCCCAAAAAGAGGAATTCACTTTCTTTAAAACTTTCGGGTATCTGCGGATTGAAATGCTCCAATACATTCAGTTCGGTTACTAATGTATCGCGCGTATTCATATCCATATGGTAGCGGCCGCTCCAGAAGAAGCTCTTTCCGTCCTTTACCACTTCCACACCATCGAAGTCTACACCACGGTGTTGTAGTTTATCGATCTCTTCCTGCGGAAAATCCCCTCCTATGATAGATACCTGTTTGATATCGTTGGTGAAGTTCGAAGCAGCCCATGCAGCATACGTGGCAGAGCCGCCGATAATGCGGTCTACTTTTCCGAATGGTGTTTCCAGTGCATCAAAGGCCATAGAGCCTACTACCATTAAAGACATAATGTATATCGTTTTTTTGCGTTGCAAAGGTAGTTTATAATTCGGCAATTCGGTAACACGACAAAGCGATAATATTCATGTTCTTATATATTTTCATCATCTTTGTATTATGAACGCCATGCTATTTGCTGCCGGGCTCGGCACCAGGTTGAAACCGTTTACTGACAAGCACCCCAAGGCATTGGCACAGGTGAATGGCAAGACCCTGCTGGAGCATAACATACGCTACCTGCAACGCTACGGCATCAGTGATGTGGTAGTGAACGTACACCACTTTGCAGACCAGGTAGAACAGGTATTGGCAGACAACAACGGCTTTGGTAGCAACTATACTATATCCGACGAGCGCGATGAAGTGCTGGAAACGGGTGGAGGGCTTAAAAAAGCCGCCCATCACTTCAGGGCGGGCGGCACCTTTGTAGTGATGAACGTAGACGTACTCACCAATCTCGCCTTAGATAGAATGATAGCCGCACACGAAGCCTCTGAAGCTGTGGCTACGCTGGCGGTGATGCAACGCAGTTCTTCGCGGGAGCTGCTGTTCGATAATCACATGCAGCTATGCGGCTGGCGCAATAACAAGACCAACGAACAAAAGCTGGTACATGCCGACAGGATGGTAACACCATTCGCATTCTCCGGCATACAGGTGCTTTCGCCCGCCATATTGCAAATGCCTTTCGAGGGCAAGTTCTCTATCATAGATGTGTACCTGCACTTCGCCACCACCGAGAAAGTGAAAGGCTACGATCATACAGGTGATATCTTCCTGGACGTAGGCAAACCTGAATCATTGGCCCAGGCAGCGGAACTTTTCCCCCTATCCCCCTAAAGGGGAGACTCATATTTTTAATTCCCCACTTTTGGGTCTCGCTTGGGTGAAACATGTATTTCTCTTTGCGCACACATAACATCTCCCTTTAGGGCCGGGGGCAACTTCGCGTTCGGTACTCACAAAAAACAACCGGGCTGTTACACCCGGCCGTACTTAAATTATTGTCAAATCGGCTAATTGCATTAGCACATTGCCGCATTATCGAATTATCGCATTAATTAACCCCCATCTCATTCAGCCGCTCCTTTACAAACTGTCCCAGCTCTGCTACATAAGCAGGC
>JACFNS010000165.1:0-2866 GCA_019454705.1 Taibaiella sp.
GTTGTTAAGGGTTACATCACTCTGAGCGGTACCAACTATGTGATACTCAACGACCCCTGGTCGCCCTGCAACGGCGAGGAGCGTATCATTACCTACGCACAGTACGCCGACCCTGCAGGCACGGCTACACACTGGAGGACCTGGTATAATATTAAGAAACCATAGTTATTAATTTTGAAAACAGAATAAGTTATGAAACATATCAAATCAATAATGCCGATGCTGCTCATGCTCACGGCTATTAGTTGCACCAATATGGATAACAACAACAGCGCAGACGCACAGGACGGAGGAAAGCCCAAGACATATGCCACTGTAACAGAAGCCGCTGTAGCTGCAAAAGAAGATATGCTGGAGGCAATGAAGACTGTTGACTTCGGCATTAATGGCGATAAACTGAAAAATGCTACCCCGGGCGCACCTGTGTACAGGTACGAGCTGGACTGGAATGCCCTGCTGAAGGCAGACTCAGCCTCAACGCTGGAGAACATGGCGGCACACGGCAGTATTACTATAGTACCGCTAATAAACAAAGATGAAGTGATAACTGTAGTATCGCTGATGGAGAACGACGGACAGTTTGGTATAGGCGGCCTGGGCGATAAACAGGTATCTAACGAACTGGACATGGTGCGCCGTGCCGACTCGCTGGGTATGCAAAGCGAAGTGAGCATTTATGAGGTGCCCAACCTGCAGGCGCTGGTATATTCGGTAAAGGGTAGCAATATGTACTACACTTCATACAATAACAACTCGATACGGCAGGGAATAATCGGGCCTGAATTGGTGAAAGTATTGAAGGCTGAAGCCATGAACTTCGAAAAACAATTCAGGGATGAGTTGAAGAAAGGCGATTTGCTGAAATAGGCGATGATGAATGCAAGGCTGGTCGGCTCACCCCGGCCGGCTTTGTTATTTTGTAAAGGTAAAGATTTCATTTACCGGGCGGCTGGCCCGATAGCATTAGGAAAGAAAAACAGCAGGTCCGGCTATACGCTGCTTACAGCCCGTTCATATTACCCGGCTTCTCCAGGGTCATATCTACGGTGCCGTTTTTGTTTACTATCGCGTTGATGAGCACGAAATTGTTGCCCAGCGAATGGTAAAACCTCAGCACGGTCTGTTCTACCAGCCCTTTCTGCTTATCATTGGCAGTGGCAGTGCTGGTTTTCACAATTGCATCATTCTCCTCGTTAGTTTCGGGGGTCAGTTGCAATGTTACCAGTACACGGTTGAGGCCTACGAAAGTCTCACTGATTGTATTAGTTTGCATATATCGATAAAAATTAGTTTCTTGTTATAGATTCAATTATTTACCATATTCACCTCTTTTAAATATACCTACAGTTTTTCATATGTCCAATTCTATTGAGAGAAATTTTTAAAGTGAGGATAAATAAATGTAACCTGTACTTTCCGGGCGGAATGATTAATTTCAGGCTGTAATGAGAACAGTAGTAGCAATAATAATAGGCTTGTCAATAATACTTACAGGGTATGTACTGGGCAAAGCATATAATTACAAATACAATTCAGTAAACACGGTGAGTGTAATAGGCGGTGCTGAATATGATTTCAGTTCTGACCTGGTGGTATGGTCTGCTGCCTACTCACGTGCCAGTTATGAGTTGAAGGACGCTTATGCCGCCCTCAAGAGCGACGAAAAACAAGTAAGGTCTTACCTCCAGAAGAGTGGTATAGCGGATTCTGAAATTGTTTTTTCATCTATAGTAATAGACAAGCAATTCCAATACAATTATAACGACAGGGGCACGCTCACCAGTACTACATTCACAGGCTATTCGCTCAGGCAGACGGTAAAAGTTAATTCGCGCAGTATAGACAAGGTTGAAAAAATATCACGGGAGATAACCGAACTATTGCAGTCAGGCATAGAGTTGAGCAGCGAACAGCCTGCATATTATTACACCAAGCTCAGCGACCTGAAGATAAAACTGCTGGAGAAAGCCACAGAAGACGCCCGTGTACGTGCTGAGACAATAGCCAAAAACGCCGACAGCAAATTGGGTGACCTTAAAAAGGCATCTATGGGCGTGTTCCAGATAACCGGCCAGTATAGCAACGAAGACTATACCTACGGTGGCGCTTTCAATACCAAAGACAAAGACAAAACCGCCAGTATTACCGTAAGGCTGGAGTATGAGTTGGAGTAAATGCTCCTTAGTTTACAATACTTATAATGTAAATCGGATGCCTATTGAGCTATTTGCGTACGACAGGTTATAGCTGTTGATTGCGAATGCAACATGAGTATAATCCTGTGTGAAATTCGTTTTCGGGCCTAATACTTCAGGGTTATACCATTGCCTGCGGTTTTCGAATGTTATTTCGTCACCACGCACCCAAACCATACGCCAACTCTCAGCAATATCAAGGCTTATTCTGTCACTAAGCCTGATGACAATACCAAGATTGCCGCCAGCTACCCAACCAGACGACTTACCATTCCAACTAATGCTGTTATTTGAAAACATTCTGCCCCCAACGGGTCCGGTGTACAAGTAAACACGATCGGAAAAATTGAACTTGACATGCACCATCAAATGTGGCATTAGATATGGAGATGCAATATTCTGTTTTTCTGCGGCAACTGCCGGTATCACATACAAGGGATACTCGAAATTTTCTTCTATGTCTTCTTTAAATCCTACTCGCTTGCCAACGGTGCCCTTAATGGAACCGCCTTCAACGCCAATTCCTAACTGTAGATTATGAAAATCAAGTAGTGCTTTAGCAACTACGTTTAGTCCAAAGGCTTTACTTAAGTCTATCGGTAATTTTTGGTTATAACTATAAACATAAGGATTTGCATCAATAGCAGTCAATGATGTAGGCATAATACCTC
>JACFNS010000165.1:2876-4727 GCA_019454705.1 Taibaiella sp.
CTCCTGCCGTTAGTCCTAAGTCAATACGTGGTTGGGCAAAAAGCGTACAAGAGAATGATAGTAGTAAAGGAACGAGAAATCTTTTCATAGATTGGATATTGATAATAGCGAATGGTCTACAGCACGAAATAAAGGAAAATATATGAGATAAACACGCAATTTACCTCAACCGTTCTTTCAGCTTCCACAGCATAGAATCATTTTTGCGGAGCACTAAATATAGCTGCCGCTTGCCGCCAAAGTTGCGGAAGAATTTTTCTACGCCGGGGTCCATGCTGCCTTCGAAGTCGAAACCGCTTTTACCCATTTCTTTGGAGTGTTTGATAGCATGCCATATCAGGGCCGTCATGCTGCGGTTGTCTTTGGCGGTGGGGTTGTTGCTACCTACCAGGTAATAAGCCTGCACACCATCCCACATATGCCAGAGTATAGCCTGTACCTCGCCATCGCGGCGCGCCACCCATAGTGCAGTGCTCTCGTGCTGCATACAGGCATCAAATATGGTTTGCAACTGTAACTGGGTAAAGTGCATGCGCACCTCTTTTTTATCCAGCGTAGCTTTCTGAAAACCCCATAGCTGTTGCAGCATTTCGGGCTCGTTGATGATGGTCAGTTCTTTGTCCGCCTTGCGTATGTTGCGGCGGTAGTCTTCGTGCAGTCGGCTGAAGATATCTTCTATCGGTTCGTGCAAGGGCATGATGAATGTCTGCCTTACCTGTACGTCAAAATCCTCATCTGTAAACAGCCCTACTTGCTTCAACCCCGGGAAAGCAGATACATGCCATACTTTAGCATCGGGCATTTCTTCCAGCAGGGCTGTTATGGTTTCGTGCTGAAAACTGTCGCGTTTGGAATGTTTCAGGTCGTGCGGATAAAACACATAAGGCCCCATGTAAGGTGTAAGTACCTGGTCGCGTATGATGGATATATTGATGCGCTTCTCCATCCTGTACGGCCAAATGCCCGATATACGGTCACCGTTCTTTACGATAGCTACTTCCCAGTCGGGGCATACAGCATCCAGCCACCAGTCTTTAAGAAAGAGAGGAACCGTATTTTCTGCCGCGCAGAATTGCCTGTATAGTTCTTTGTTGCTCAATACCGCGGGTAACCTGTTATTTGAATTGCAGCACCTTTGCCGGCTGCACCCTACGAATATACAACGTTGGCACCCACATACAAAGTATGCACAGCAACAGCGTGCATATACTTATCACCACGGGATGCCACCAAACGATTTGCACAGGCACATATTGCATCGAGTAGGCGGTTTCCGACAAAGTGAGGAAGCCTGTTTGCTGTTGCAGTACGCACAATCCTATAGCCAGTATATTGCCTATGATGATACCTGTAAAGCCTATCAGTGCAGCATGGTAGAGAAATATCTGCCGCATATGCCCCTCTGCCATTCCCAACGCTTTCAGCAGGCCCACCATACGTGCCTGGTTGACGATGAGTATCAAAAGCGCTGCTACCAGGTTGATAATGGCTACTATGCTCATAATGATGATGACCACAAGAGCGTTGGTATCTAATAATTTCAGCCAGTCGAATATGCCGGGGAATAAATCGTACATGCTGCTGGCGACCAACTGCGTTTCGCGTGGCAAAATATCATTGAATATTTTATCGGCAGTAGCTTGTGCATCTTCAGGGTTATCTAATGTCAATTGATAGCCGTTCACCTGGTCACTGTTCCACAGGTTGATGCGTTGCAGCAGGCGGATATCGCAGATGGCGTAATGCGCATCTATATCTTCCATGCCTGTATGGTAACTGCCGGCTACAGTAGCTTTGCGTATGCGGGGCACGGTAGAATGTGCATCCAGGAAGTAGAGCAGCAGTTCGTCA
>JACFNS010000165.1:4737-6058 GCA_019454705.1 Taibaiella sp.
TTCTCGACAGTACTATCTCTTTGGAATATGCACTATCTGAAAAGTCCATCCCATCGGACTGTATAGAATGGAAATCATAACTGTTATCTACACCTTTCAGCTGTATTCCTTCCATCAATTGGTTGGCGTTCACTATCGCCGGCCTGATGGCGTAGGGGGTCATAGATTGTACACCCGGCTGTGCCATTACCTTTTCAGCTATTGTTTTATCCAGCACCATCGGGTCGGGTGATATGATGGAAGCCGATGCCGGGCTATAAAGGGTTACATGTATATGCCCCCAGTAGTTGTATATGTTGCGGCTTATCTGCTGCTTGAACCCCACTATCAGCGCCATGGCTATTATCATAGCCGCCACGCTCAGCGCAGTGGCCACCATCGCCAACCTGATGATGAATGCAGAGAACCGCCCCTTTTGCCGGAGCATATACCTGCGCGCTATGAAGAATGGTAAATTCACAAGGAAAGCCAAAAGTAAAAAGTCAAAAGTGAAAAACGCTTAAAAATGCGGTCTAAACACAAATAAAAAGGGACTACCTGCCGGTAATCCCTTTATTTCTTTGCTCA
Organism: Taibaiella sp.; assembly: GCA_019454705.1. GTDB lineage: Bacteria > Bacteroidota > Bacteroidia > Chitinophagales > Chitinophagaceae > UBA5543. The sequence goes on from JACFNS010000165.1 coordinate 5,305, forward strand.
ACGGAGCCTTTGTGCGATTAAGATATGGGCATAGCTCCTTCTATCAGTACGCTGGCTTTGTTGTTCAGCACTTCTACAAAACCGCCTGAAATTTCAAACAGTTCGGTAGTGTTCTTGTCCTTCAGTATTTTCATTTTACCCTTGCCCAGAGAAGCGATGATGGGTGCGTGGTTGTCCAGTATCTCGAAAGAACCGTTGATACCGGGCAGTTGCACTCCATACACTGTGCCGCTGTATATACTCTGTTCAGGTGTTAAAATATCTAATTGCATACCCCAATCCGCCTGAGGCGGAGCTATTTTTTTGTTACAAATAATGATTGACCTGTTCCCCCTTCAGGGGGTCAGGGGGTTAATTATCCCTTCGCCTGCTCCATCAGCTTTTTACCTTTCGCTATCGCATCATCGATAGTACCTACCAGGTTGAAGGCTGCTTCAGGATACTCATCCACTTCACCGTCCATGATCATATTGAAACCACGGATAGTTTCTTCTATCGGTACCAGTACACCTTGCAGGCCTGTAAACTGCTCTGCCACGTGGAATGGCTGAGACAGGAAACGCTGCACACGGCGTGCACGTGATACTACCAGTTTGTCATCTTCACTCAGTTCGTCCATACCCAGGATGGCGATGATGTCCTGCAGCTCCTTATAGCGCTGGAGGATACCTTTCACACGGTTGGCACAGTTGTAGTGTGCGTCACCTACTATCTGCGGAGTAAGGATACGTGAAGTAGAATCCAGCGGGTCAAC
>JACFNS010000166.1 GCA_019454705.1 Taibaiella sp.
CGCTGGTGAACAACGATGCTGTAAGGGTGATACTGACCAGCAGCGAAATGTGCCTGACCAAAACAATGGATACCAGTAATGTTATTAACATGACCGTTGAGCCGAACCTCACGCCGGATATTACCATCACCGTTAGCCCCGATGACACAGTATGTGCCGGAACGAATGTGGTATTCCTGGCTAATGCTACCAATGGTGGTACTTCGCCCACATATCAATGGAAAATAAATGGTAGTAACGTAGGTATTAACAGCAGTGGTTATACCAGCAATAGTTTTGTTACAGGTGATGTGGTAACCTGTGTATTGACCAGCAATCACACTTGCGTAACCAAGACGATGGATACCAGCAATGCTGTGACCATGACGGTTAACCCGCTTACCACTCCGGGCGTGACTATATCCGCTAATACAGGTACAACAGTATGTGCCAACGGAGAAGTCACCTTTACTGCCGTTCCGGTTAATGGTGGTACTACTCAGGCATATCAATGGAGGCTGAACGGTGTCGATATATCCGGTGCTAACAGCACTACATATATGACCAACGGTTTGGCTACAAATGATATAATTACGTGTCGCCTGGATATTACGGCAGTATGCCCCAACCCCGACAGCGCTATCAGTAATGACTTAGTTATGAACGTGGTGAACCCAATGGCAGTAATAGCCGTATCCCCCAACGACACCATCTGCGAAAATCAGCCTGCGGCCTTTACTGTAACGGGTACGAATGTAGGTAATACTCCTTTGTACCAGTGGATGTTGAACGGTGTTGACCAAGTGGGTGTTACAGGTACATTGTTTACTATGAACTCTGTAGGACACCAGGATATTATCAGTATCGAATTTACGGGTAGTGATAACTGTATCAATGCACCTGTGGTGCCAGGCAGCAATACTATAACAATGACAGTGAACCCGGTGGCTGCACCAACAGTAGGTATTGCCGCTAATCCGGGAACTGTACTTACCAATAGTGATATTGTATGGTTCACCGCTTCTGCCAATACGCCTAATGTCATTTACCAGTGGCGCAAAAATGGTGTGAATATTCCTGGTGCTACGGGTATCACTTACACAGACCTCGATCCGCAGGATGGTGACTCGTTCTCTCTCTGGATTCAGACTACCGATAGCTGCCGTACGCCGGATACTGCGGTCAGCAATATCGTTGTGCTGAGTGTAGGTGTGGGTGTGAAACAGCTGGCTGGTGAGCTGTTTGATAACGTGAATCTTGCGCCCAATCCTAACAATGGTACTTTTGTATTGAAAGGTAAATTGACATCCGGCAGAAGTGATGAACGTGTGATGGTGGAAGTAGTGAATGCTGTCGGAGCAGTGATTTACAAAGAGGAAGTGCAGGTAAGCGATCACGAGTTGAATACGCGAATTGAGTTGGGTGATAGGGCGAACAATGGTCTGCACCTGGTGCGAATCAGCGCAGAGGGCAGGGTGCATATCATTAAGTTCATTGCCAACAGGTAATAATACTTTGAATTAATAGTCAGAAGGCTGTCCTAACGGGCAGCCTTCTTTATGTGGGGGCAAAATAAAAAATAGCCATCCTAAGATGACTATTTTGTTTTATGTCGGGACGACTGGATTAGCTTCGCTGAAAGAAGTTCGAACCAGCGACCCTCCCGCCGATGGCGGGATGCGTACCGGGCTGCGCTACGTCCCGAACCTATTGCAGTTTATTATTGTCCTGCAAATATCTTTTTATTCCTCTTTTCTTAATCTTCTTCTCTAATGCCATCGCCTCACTTCTGGATTTACACTCAATAGTGGTAACTAACTGCCATGGCACGCCTTTAGATGTGTACTTTCCTTTACCCCTATTATGTTCGTCCAGGCGTTTGAGTACATTGTCTGCAATTCCGGCATAATATTTTTGAGTAGAATTACTGTAGAGTATATACATGTACTTCATTCATACACATAAAAATAGGGAGTCTTTCTAAGACTCCCTACAATGTCGGGACGACTGGATTCGAACCAGCGACCCCTTGCACCCCATGCAAGTGCGCTACCGGGCTGCGCTACGTCCCGAACTATTCCGGTACTAATTTTATTTTCTACAACCTTGGCGACCCTCCCGCCTCAGCGGGATGCGTACCGGGCTGCGCTACGTCCCGAACAACCTGTTTTTCGGACGGCAAAGATAAGTGAAAAATCTTCTTTTCCTACGATTTTATCGCAAGTCAGCACTAATCAACCTAAGGAATTCTGACCTGGTTGAGTTGTTTTGAAACTGTCCGCTGAAGGCTGATGTTGTAGTAACACTATTCTGCTTTTGCACGCCGCGCATCATCATGCACAGGTGGTTAGCCTCTATTACTACAGCTACTCCCAGCGGGTTGAGCGTTTCCTGTATTACATCCAGTACCTGGTGCGTCATACGCTCCTGCACCTGCAGGCGTCGGGCATAGCAATCTACCACGCGTGCTATTTTACTCAACCCGGTTATGTATCCGTTGGGTATATAAGCTACATGAGCCTTGCCATAGAATGGCAGCATATGATGTTCGCACATAGAATAAAGTTCTATGTCTTTTACGATTACCATCTCACTATATGTCTCATGAAATTTGGCTGATTCTAATATAGCGCGGGCATCCATCTGGTAGCCTTGCGTCAGGTATTGCATGGCTTTGGCTACGCGCTCAGGTGTTTTATGCAGACCTTCACGTTCTACATCTTCACCCAATTCTGTAATAATGCTACGGTAGCTATTAATCAGGCTCTCTGTTTCGGCTTGGCTGTATTCTTCCTTCTTTTTGTAAGACATGTATATGTTCAGATTATCCGTAATATTCTACATATATACGGGGAGTTTCCTGTAGTTTGATATAATGCAGCAAGGCACCTTCTTTTTCTATATGGGGCTTCAGTTCATTCCATATTGCTATGGCAAAGTTCTCTGCACTGGTAAACTTGCCTTTCATAAAAGGTACATCCATGTTCAGGTTACGATGGTCCACCTGTTCGACAATTACCTCTTTAATCAGGTCGCCCAGTGTTTTGGCATTAAATACGAAACCGGTTTCAGGGTGTGGCTCACCCTTGATAGTTACAAACAGTTCGTAGTTGTGGCCATGCCAGTTTGGATTAGCACATTTTCCGAAGACTTCGATGTTTTTTTCTTCGCTCCAGCTTTCATTATACAGTTTGTGGGCTGCATTGAAATGCTCCACTCTTGTAAGGTAAACCATTGTCAGTTTTTAAATTATCCTGCAAAATTAGCTTTACTGTAGCTTTTACGCAAAAATGTAGTTATTTGTAGTATGAAAATACTGGTGACAGCAGCCACAGAGGCTGAAATAGCCCTATCAATAAAACACATAGCCTCTATAGGGAAAGAGGTAAAACCGCTTGTTTTTGAACATAATGGCCATGAAATTGCCTTTGTGGTTACAGGGGTAGGAATGGTAGCTACGGCATATAACCTGACCCGAATACTGACCACCGGGCAATATGACTTCATATTGCAGGCAGGTATAGCCGGTGCTTTCAACCGTAATATTCCCTTAGGAGAAGTTTTAGCAGTAAGTAGCGACAGGTTTGCAGATTTGGGGGCGGAAGACGGAGAGAATTTTATTGATGTATTCGATTTAGGTTTGGACAATCCTAACCAGGCGCCTTATACCAATAAACTACTGTTAAACCCATACATGGGTGAATTGGATATACAGTTAAAGGCAGTGGAAGCTATCACCGTTAATACTGCTACAGGCAGCTATTCATCGGTAGAACGTTTGCAAAGACTATATCCCGGTGTGCTGGAAAGTATGGAAGGGGCAGCATTTCATTATGTATGCCTGTGCGAAAATGTGAAATTTCTGCAAATAAGGGCTGTGTCAAATTATATAGAAAGGCGCAACAGAGATGCCTGGCAGATTGAGCTTGCCGTCAACAACCTCAACGAATTCCTGTTAAAGTATATAATAGAGAAAACTGCACAATGAGCTATGTGATACAGGGTGGGCAGGAAGGGAAGGCAAGGCTCAGCATATTAGGCCAGGCAATGAACAGCTATTCTCTAAACGCCTTACTGAAAGCAGGATTAAAGCAAGGTAGTAAGTGCCTGGATGCAGGATGTGGTGGAGGTACTATGACCTATGCTATGGCCGAAATAGCAGGACCGGATGGTTTTGTAACCGCCATAGACCATGATGCTGAAATTATCAGGCTCAATAATGAGGAATTGGCATTGTTGAAGGTGTGTAATATCGGTTTCAGGCATGAGGAAGTATATGATTTAACTGAAACTGAGGAGTATGATATAATATTCGCGCGGTTTCTGCTCTCTCATCTGTCCAACCCGGCTTTGGCCATCAGCAAAATGGTAAGCGCCTTGAAACCCGGAGGTTGGCTGGTTACGGAGGATGTACACTTCTCCGGGCATTTTTGTTATCCCTCCAATGGGGCGTTTGACACCTACCTGGAATGGTATGCCCGGGCTGTAAAGTATAACGGGGGCGATGCTGAATTTGGCGTGAAATTATATGAACACTTATTCGGTTCGGGTTTGGTTTGCAGGATGTGCAATTAGAAGTAATACAGCCGGTGGGTGTTTCCGGCCCTGCAAAACAAATGAGCCTCATTACATTGGAGAAAATACGACATTCGGTACTGGCAACAGGCCTGGCTACCCCTGAGGAGTTTGAGAAAGTTGATGAAGAACTGAAGGCCTTTACTGCCGACGCGCGTTCCATCATCAGCATGCCTCGTATTTTCCAGGTATGGGGCAGGAAACCTTAGATTCACATTAAAAAATAAAAATTCTACTATTTTTAACTATTGAGCAGCTATTATTTATAAGATAAAAAATATATCTTGTACGCTTGTATGAAAATTCAGGTAAGTCAAAATATTTGGACAAGTAAGTATCTTAATTAATTTTGTTACCACTCTAACATTTAAAAAAAACATTGAACTGTGGCGTACGAAAACAAAAACTTCAGCGACAACCGTAACAACGAAAGCATTTACAGCAAACGAATCAGGGCAGGGAAGAGAAGGACGTATTTCTTCGATGTAAGGTCAACACGCGGAAATGACTATTTCATCACCATTACTGAAAGCAAAAAGAGGTTTGACGATAACGGCTACGAGAGGCATAAGATGTTCCTGTACAAAGAGGACTTCAATAAATTTATCGCAGCATTGAACGAGACTGTTGATTATGTAAAGACAGAGCTGATGCCCGACTTCGATTTTGATGCTTTCAACCACGATAACGAAGAAGGCGAGGGTGGAGATAGTGAATACGCTACGGGTAACAACAGCTATACTACTCATCAGCAGGAATCTGTGAAAGAAACCATCGTTAGTGAAGCTGAGCCTGAAACTACAGTTGTAGCGTCAACTAATGATGACAGCAACGTGGACGACTGGAAAATATAACAAGCAATAACATTGAATAGAAAAAGCCGTCCGGGTACACCGCGACGGCTTTTTTAATATCGGAATATATTCTACTTAGTTGCTTTCGTTTTTAGCTGCGGGCTTCTTCATAATAGCATATATCTCTATAGCGAAGCCAATCAATATCATCAGTGGAGCAATAGTGATGCGCATAGTGCTGTATATCTCATCGTAGTTGAACTTGGTAGGGTCTTCGCTTTTACCACCCGACATGAGCATAAAACCGATAACTACCAGCACCACACCGGCCAGCATCCATATATAATTACTCTTGTCAAACAGGAAATCCTGTTGGGTAGCCTGTTTTTGCGCGGTAGCAGCAGTGTTCTTGTTTTTTGACATAATAGCAATATTACTTAAAGATTTTTAATAAAGATCATCCACATGCATTTTCAGGTATTTCAACACCGAGCGGTGGGTACTGACTACCGAAATAAGTATGCCCAGCACTATCATGCTCAACATCAGCAATATTATGGATGAGGTTTTGTGTAATATTTTCAGTGACGGCAGCATGCTCTCCGCATAGGCAATTACAATCCACAACCCTATCATGGCTATTACCCCGCTGATGGCACCGTTGATGATGGCACGCCTGTCGAAGGGGCGGGTGATGA
>JACFNS010000167.1:0-1000 GCA_019454705.1 Taibaiella sp.
ATTATCGTATCGTATGTCACAACATTTTGAAAGATAATGGGCGCCAAACGGATCCGTACCAATACACCGTACTGCCCCGCCAGTGGTGGTGTGTGCCTATGCGGTATTGTGTTATCAGTTGCTCTGTGGCTGCATGGCCGAGGGTGTTGGTAAGGTATTGGATGAGGTGGTTGTTGTGGTAATCGGTAAACGTAGCCGATAGTTGTTCGTCATTATGAGGAGCGTAGCGACGTGATAATCCCCCGAAGTGCTGCGATGTAGCCCGGTGCATATGTTCAGGAGATATCTCACTGCGCTCGATATGACGGGTACTATTGGGCGGCGTTGGGTTATCCTGGAAAAACTCCTTCGGCTTATAATGATACCCGCACTCCACCTCCCTATCGCAGCGGCCAACGTGCGGTGCCAGGTGTTCGCCTGTTTCGGTATCTATATATCTTGTAAAACGGTGCGCCTTGCCGCAGGCGGGGCAGGTGTACCTGCTGCTGCGGCCTGAGTATTTTTCGAGTTGATATTTGTAGTTCATGGTAAGTCAAAAGTTAAAAGATAAAAGTTGGTGTTGCGCCTCACTGCTCAGCCAGTTCAAACACTTGCCCCTTCATTGTGGGCTCGCCGGGGGTAGCCCAATCATAGCTTACATATACCCTGGTTATTTTATCAGTCGCAGGGTTGTACGTCACGTCAAAAGACCTCCCATGATAGTATTCCAGCTTAGTTAAACCAAAATGTACACATTCGTTGCAAGCTGTGTCAGGCCACGACATCAAACTGTCGGTGCAGCTAAACGATGGCCCCGTACTATCCAGGCTGCGCAGTGCGATGGTATTTTTATAGAGCTGGTATATTTCTACCGGGTAATTATCCAGCCACTGGGTGTTAATGGTAATGTTGCCTTGCCTGTCTGTATTGCTGGTTATGTATTTCCCCTTATACATCCTGACGCCCTGCATTTTAAGGATGGTTTGCTCTAAGCTTTTCGGGGTGTTATCTTCTTTTTTGC
>JACFNS010000167.1:1100-6038 GCA_019454705.1 Taibaiella sp.
AACCGGTAAGGGTTATCGCCAGCAGCAGGATGATGTAGTATTTCATAAGTTCTACGGGTTTTGTTTTATTAACGCACAGCAATAACTGTGCCTGATGTTTGGTAGTTAGTGGTTAGTTATTCGTCATTGCTCAGTCAGTTCAAACACTTCCCTGGTGACATTTAGCATGCCCGGATACGCCTTTTCAAAACTTACATGCACCTTTGTTACCTTATCTGACACCACGTTGTAGGTCACTCCAAAATCGGTCTTACCGTATCCGCCGCCCTCCCTGTTAAAACTAAAGTGTACACAACTATTACACCAGAAAGGGGGTTCCTCCCCGGGTGACAAAGCATACAAAGTGCTGAGCGATGGCTTCGTGCTGTCGAGGCTGCGCAGGGTAATGGTATTTTCATATTGCTGGTATATCTCTATCTCATAGTTTTCCAGCCACTGGCTGTCAACAGTGGTATAGTTGCCTTGCATGTCTTTATTGCTGTTGATGACGGTCCCTTTATACTTCCTGACCCCTTGTAATTTCGCTATGGCTTGATCTTCTGGCTTTGGACGGTTATCTTTTTTGCAACCGGTAAGGGTTATCGCCAGCAGCAGGATGATGTAGTATTTCATAAGTTCTACAGGTTTTGTCTTATTAACGCACAGCAATAACTGTGCCTGATGTTGTTGTAATTAGGTTTTAGTAGTTAGTAGTTAGGTTGTTTATTCTTCTTTACTCGTTTCAGTTTGCAACTGAAATGCTGAATAAGGCGCAGGTCTGTGACCGGTATATTCTGTTCATCGCTCCATCACCTGCACCCAAGCCCTGTCAGGCAGCTGTTATCTGTAAGCCAGAATCAAACTTATACCACCTAACAAACAAAAAGTAAAGAAGTAGGTATTTAATAAGGTTTTATTTTGAACATGGTTGATGGCAGAGAAAATTGTTTCTCTTCTCTCTTTATTGTCATAGGAATAGAAAAAATAAGCCCAAAAAATAATAGATACTATAAAGACTATCCCTGTTGTGCTGTAGTTACGCAAAATAAGATGCATAATTATTAGGACAATAATAATATAATATAGCATAGCACCTAATAAGTAAGAACGTCTTCCATATGTACTTGGTATCAATTCAAAAAATGCATAAAACATATAATATGGGTAGTCTATAAGTAATTTTATTTTTTTCAACATGGTTTACTATTTATTGAGCTTTTTGGAATTTTGTTATAACGGTGGTCTGTGACCGTATGTTCTGTTAATCCCTCCATCATCTGCACCCAAGCCCTGCCAGGCACAGCCTTGCTTTTTATTGCTGATTTAAGTTACAGTATTGTGGTTTGTCATGGGTTGGTTGTTTCTCCCCTCTCGTCATGGCGAGGAGTGCAGCGACGTGGCCATCTAACCCAAACGTGGGCTGTTCATCGCGTGATTAGATTGCCGCGCCGCGCTCGCAATGACGCGCGAGTGGGGTGTTGTTCTGTTCATCGTTCCATCAGCTGCACCCAAGCCCTGCCTCTCCCTCCCGTCATGGCGAGGAGTGCAACGACGTGGCCATCTAACCCCGCGAGTTACTCACGTTTGGACAGGATTGCTTCATCCGTATCTGCATTCGCCGATACTACTTCGCAATGACGCGCGAGTGGGGGTGCTATTCTGTTCATCGCTCCATCATTTGCACCCACGCCCTGTCTCGATATAACCCTGATGAATTGTCAAAGTTTCCCATGCATATTTTACTTCCTGTCCATATCCAATATTTAATCGTATTCAAATCTGTTTTTGTAAACCAATCAACATTATCGGGCAGGTCATTCGGATTGACTTCCGGTAAACGTGGTTTAAGTGTCATTAGAACGATTATGTTGCCAAATACAAGGTATGTACCTTCTGCTTCAATATTCATTGTACAGCCCCATGACTTGAATAGATACGTGCCGTCGTACTTTAGTTCCAGGCTGTTTCCCATGCTCTCACCAAATTGTAAACTGTACTTACCCACCACTTGCCCTACGGCATTTAGCGATAATAAAAGGGTTACTATGGTTATTAGCTGCTTCATGTATTAAAGATAAAGATGAATGGTCTTAATTGGTGCGTGTTCACATTGTTCACGATTATGTACTCAGTAAAACCGTGAACATCGTGAACAAGATTATCTTTTAGGTACCATTCTATATTCGGTATCATGTAATGTCATTTGCACTAAAGGAATGTTTTTTGTCTCAGCCAGTTTATAAAGTTCTTTTGCTAATATATAATCATTACTTTCAAAATTACTTCCAAGGTATATTTTTGTCGGTACAGGTGCACCAATATACTTTGGAACAGCAAGCCCCTTATTCATAACATACAACAATCTCCATTCTTCCTCGTATTTCCAGTTCAAAGCTTTGGTAAGCATCACATGATACAGTACTTGATTAATTTTTACTGTATTTTTGAAATCGTCATTCTCTAATTTAAAGACATGACGCTTGTCACTATATAATACCGGAAAAAGTGGACTGCGCAATTCAAATCTCCGGAAATCATATTCAATACATATACCTTTATGTTGGTTTGCGTAGTGCGACCACATAATGGTCGAGTCATTCCTTTCACTAAAGCTCTGTAATCGAAAACTGGGTTGGAATAAAACTTTTAATGTCGTGTTCCAATGATCGTAGGCGTTTCTTTTTATCCGTTCTTTATTAAGAAGCAATTGTTCTCGCAACGTGCTACGAATTTCTTTACTATAAAAGAGTTCATTAAATTTATCTACTATATCGGGAGCTGTTCTCAACTGCCGCAAAACGACATCTGATAATACAATTCCAAATCTGTCCTTGAGTTCTTCTTTCTTCTCTGTGATTGAATAATACAATTCTTCTTGCAGGTCCATAGTAGGATAACATTCATAAGGGTCATTTAAATCACTTATTGAACTTAAGTATAAGTTGTTATTAGTGAGATTGTCTATTACATATTCATTTAAAGGACGGTATTTGTATAGAGCTCCGGGCAGGTTATGCTTAATTAAACCCATTGCCTCATTCTGTTGATTGCTGAAATAATATTCCAAACACTTATCTACCCAATTATTTTCCATGGTATTTTTTTTTACTAAAATACATCTCTTGTTCACAATGTTCACGGGTGTACAGCCTGCATATGTGTGAACGCCGTGAACATTTATTCTGTTTTGAGATACTTGTTTACTGCTCCTAAGCTTATCCCCATCTCCTCCGCTATCTCACGCTGCGTCTTACCTTCCCCCTTCAGTTCCTTTGCCCTTTGTATCAGCTCCGCTTTATCCCCTTCTTCTTTTTCCTTCAGGTGTTCTTTTTCGTGGCCGGTGCCTATGTACCAGAAGCCGAGGAAGTTGGCGGGTTTTTCTATGCGGCACAGGGCTACCTGGTCGGCCGTGTAGCGGTACTCTCCGGCGCGCACTTTTATCTGTTTCAGGTAGCGCAGGTTTTTGTCCTGCGTGCTGGTGCCTATGCAAAAACTGCTGTCGCAAAAGTTCATCAGCATCTTGCTGCCTTGCAGGTGGTTCAGCGTGATGGGGCTGCCCGGGTCGCGCTTGGGGGTGTGCGCCAGTATCAGTATGCTCAGGCCGTGTTCTTTTTTCAGCGCCATCAGTTTCTGCATCAGTGGCTTGGCGTCGCGGGCGCGCTCGTTGTCGTCGCGCAGGTAGGTCAGGTTGTCTATCACCAGCACTTTTACGTTGCGGTTCAGCACCGCCTCTTCTATACCGGCTATTATACAGTCTTCAAAGCTGTGGCAGCCCAGCGGCAGGGTGTCGCCGGGGTTCAGCTCGGCGCGGTACAGGTTGGGGTGAAAGGTGTAGTGCCCCCTGTAGCCGTTGCTGTAGCGCAGCTCGTATTGCTTGCAGCTCAGCTCAAAGTCGAAGTAGATGACGGGCTGCGCCTGCGCCTCCAGCCTGAAGCCCTGTATGGCCTCGCCGCGGCTGATGCTGTCGGCTATCTGCACCGCCAGTATGCTCTTGCCCGCGTTGGTATCGGCAAAGAGGATGCATATCTCGCCCTCGTTCCAGAACTCGTCGAAGAGCATAGTGGGTACGGGTTGCTGCATGGCCTGTTCTATCCACTCGTAGCTGCGCTTGATGTTGAGTATGCCGGGTGTATCAGGCGCGGGGCGGTTGATTTCGTCCATGGCAATCTTAGCAATCTGTACCGGGTCTATACGGTGCGGGTGTGGTTGTTGGTTTTCGTTCATGATGTTTATGTTTTTAAATTGATTGATGAAATTGGTTTATCTGCCTTTTATGGTGGTGTGTATTCGCGAGTGTTTATCCCCCTATCCCCCTCCCGCCTATTGCGGGATAAATTCCGGGGAGATGCGTTATGTAAGAGTATTTATACTCTACAGGAACTAATTTAAAATTAGTCTCCCCTTTAGGGGGATAGGGGGACTTCTCGGGCAGGACTGATTTGATTGGCTCTTGCCTGGGATAGGGGGAGGAGTGGTTTTCGTTCATGGCTATTTTATATTAAATGGTTAAAAATTACAGGTTATGGCGGGTTAGTAGTTACACAGCAAAATTACATAAATAAGTTTTGAATAAGCAAATAAAAATAATAAAACTCCCCTCCTGTTTTTAGGAGGGGACGACGGACGCGCGCCTTTAGGCGGTGTAAGCGTCTGTCGGGGGTGGTTAACTCGCGGGGGACAGTCGCGTTGTTTATCCGCTGCGAGTCAACCACCCCCATTAGCACATACCCTAAAGGTATATGCCAATGTCCCCTCCTAAAAACAGGAGGGGAGCCTTCTCGTTTTACCACTTTTTACTTTTGCCTTTTTACTTTTTACTTTTGAAACATGTTTTACTCATTCAAAGGATTTATACCGGTGGTGCACCCAACGGCTTATGTACACCCGCAGGCGGTGGTGACGGGCAATGTCGTGATTGGCAAAGATGTATATATTGGTCCCGGCGCGGCACTGCGTGGC
>JACFNS010000168.1:0-1575 GCA_019454705.1 Taibaiella sp.
ACGGCAAATGCCCCAACAACGGCGGCAAAGACGATGGAATAGCTGATACCCCTCCGCAGGCTTATTCTTCATCAGGCTGCCCCGTGTTCCCCAAAAAAGATGGTTGTTCTAAAGAAGACCCGGGTATTATGTTTATGAATTACATGGACTATTCCAACGACCGCTGCCTGTTGATGTTTACCCATGGCCAGGTAGAACGTATGAGGGGCACTTTAGAACCCGGTGGAGATACCTATGGCTTCACCCAACAACCCTGGTTGCTTGAATACCCGTCAATTACAGCCGGCCTCAACGAATTCACAGTCTACCCCAATCCGGCGGATGACAGGGTGAACATTGTTTTCCGCAGACAACCACAGGGATTGAAAAGTATATACATTACTGATATGTTGGGCAGGGTAGTGGCTACTAGAGAATTTGACTATCAGTCCTCATTTTTTACTTTCGATGCGGGTAGCTTATATAGCGGCATATATTTTGTAGTGCTCAACTTCAGCGATACAAAGGAGGTGCGGAAGTTACTGCTACGCTAAGCCCGAATTATTTAAGTTTGTACCTTGTTATAAAGACAGATATAAAGCAAATGAAGATACAATGGCTCATGCTGCCCCTGCTCATGCTGGCAGTTGCTTGTGGCAATGATACGGAACAGGTGGAAGAAAATCCTTTCTTCAGTAGTGAACCTGCATTGAAAAAAGTTACAGAAGAGATAAAGAAATCCCCAGACAACGCGCAACTGTATTTTGAAAGGGCTATGCTGCTGGACGGGATGGAAGTGGACAGCCTGGCGCTGAAAGATTATAAAAAGGCGATTTCTTTAGATTCAACCCGTGCAGAATATTACAGTGCCATAGGCGATATGCTCTTCGAACATAAAGACCTGGACGGCAGCGTGCTGTGGCTGGAGCGTGCACTGAAAGTAGACCCCAACGATAAAACAGCCCACCTCAAGCTGGCTAAAATGTTCCTGTATATAGAGGAGTATAATAAAGCTTTGAGCGAAATTAATACCGTGTTGCGACAGGATGTGTACCACCCCGAAGGATATTACCTGAAAGGTATGGTATATAAGAGCCTGTCTGATACTACAAAAGCTATCTCAAGTTTTATGACGGCCCTACAGGTGCGGCCCGACTATCGCGATGCCATGATACAACTGGGAATTATGAACAGTATGAAGGGCGACCCTATAGCCCTGAAATATTATGATAATGCTTATGCGCTGGATACTATGGATGTATTTCCTCTATATGCACGCGGAGTGTATTACCAGGATAAAGGCGACTATGAAACTGCCAAGAGAGAGTACGTTAATGCCATACTGAAAGACAGGAATTATGCGAGTTCCTACTATAATCTGGGTTATATATACATGCAGCAGGATTCGCTGGATAAGGCTTTTCGCCAGTACGACATACTTACCAAATTAGATCCTACTGACCCCGAAGCTTATTTCAACCGCGGGCTTGCTTATGAGGCCATGGGCAAGAGGGCTGAGGCTATAATAGACTATAAACAGGCCCTGGTGTTCGATGAGAAATACAAAGATCCTCAGGAGGGGCTCAAGCGCCTGAA
>JACFNS010000168.1:1585-6038 GCA_019454705.1 Taibaiella sp.
TTGATATGCGTGTAGTCGTAGCCATATCAGTTTTATGCTTAGTTGCATTTAAAACAATCGGCCAGGAGTTTTCCCTCAACAGGTTACCGCTCAACCAACTGATTACTGTAAATCTCCTGGGCAGCGATGAAGAATACCTGCATTGTTATAACCTCTATGGTTTCGAATGGAAATCACCTGACGATTCATTGACAGGTGAGTTTATTGTACTGAAATTTCAAGATACCTTTCAGCACAAAGAAATGGTAAAGCTGAAACTGTGCAGGATAAAAGAGTTTTGCATCATGCGGGCGGGGCAACCTGTAAATATTCCTGTTGAAACGGGATTGCAGCTGGAATACCCTGGACAGGAAGAACGTATCTTCCTCAATTTTGACCCCGCAGGACCCGACCCTGTATTTATTCCCTGTAAGTAGTATATTAGTAGCTACATGCTTTGGGTGCGCTTTTTCCGTTTGTCATTTCTTTGTATCTATGCCATACTGTGGCATTGTACAACTATGCATGCGCAGGAGAAAAAAAGCATACCAAAGGATACAAAACCTGATACAGTATTTGTAACTGAAAAACCCAAGCCTAAACCTAAGCCCAACTATGCTGCCGATATGAAAGAAACGGTAATTGTGATATACCCCAACGATACCGCGCCTAAACCCAAAATAACTTATAAGGATACAGTCATAATAATTAAAAAGGGGCTTACTAAAGATCAACTCGCTGCATTAGAAAAAGAAAAGGCAGCGGAAATAATGAAGTCCAACAACTTTTGTCAATGCATCAAGATGGATATAGATGTCCGGCCTGTATTGCAACTCGAAACTTATCTTACTTATAAATTTGTTTTCAAAAATACTTGTAAAGTTGACGTGTGGGTGAGTTCTAAACACTTCAGGTTTACGCCTTACAATGCATTTGACAAGCCGGTTAAAGTGTTACGCAAGTTGAGTTTTGTTAAGCGTTTCGGCCATCCCGATTTTGTGAAGATTGCCCCCGGCGAAACGTACACGTTTGATTACGCTGACGATGCTTTTTTTGAATACGACCTGCAAAGGGGGGAAACTTACAAATTTGTATTCGAGCACCGCAACTTCGGCGAGCGTAGCAAATTATCCCCCGAAAAAACATACCTCTGTGGTCAGAAACGAGTGCAGATGATAACGGTAAAGTAATCCCTGCCATGTTAATTACCCAGTTGTCAGATGATTGCCTGCAGCATACTATATTTCTAAGGCTAACTCCTATCCGCTATATTTGACCCATAAACCAACCAGCATGGCCGAAGAAAGCAAATTGTTCAAAGACGTATTTTTCAAACCCGGATTTATAAAAGAGTTCGGAGAAGCCCTGTCTTTTGCAATGCCCGGTTTTGATAAGAAGTCATTTGAAAAGAATGTGTTTGATAAAGATTGGCAACACAAGGAATTGAAGCAGCGGACGCGACACATAGTACTGGTACTGCATGCCTTGCTGCCCAAGGATTTCCCTATCGCAGTACAGGTAATATTGAAGACAGTTGAACACCTGCGAAAGCAAGGCATCAAAGAAGTGAGCTTTGGCTACATGGCACTGCCTGAATATATAGAGGTGTACGGGTTGGAGCATTATAAAGAGTCTGTACAGGCCATGGAGAATATCACCAGGTTTATGAGTTGTGAGTTTGCAGTGAGGCCATTTATCATAAAGTATGAAGCTATGATGATGAAGCAGATGTTGGCATGGAGTAAGCATAAGGACCCCAAGGTGCGCCGCTTGTCCAGTGAGGGCTGTCGTCCGCGTTTGCCCTGGGCTATGGCATTACCTGCCTACAAAAAAGACCCGGCACCGGTATTGCCCATACTCGAAAACCTGAAAACCGATGAAGACGTGTGGGTGCGCAAAAGTGTAGCCAATAACCTGAACGATATATCTAAAGACAATCCTGAGCTGGCGATAAAGATATTCAGGTCGTGGCTGGGTAAAGACAAGGATACCGACTGGATAGTAAAACATGCCGCACGTACATTGCTGAAGGCAGGCAATAAAGAGGTAATGGCACTGTTCGGGTTCAAAAAGGAGAATGGGGTAAAACTGGATAAATTGGTAGTGGAAACCCGAAAAGTGAAAATGGGCAAAGACCTTATATTTTCATTTACCGTACACAACAGCGGCAAACAATCAAAGGTCATCAGGCTGGAGTATGCTATGTATTACCTGCGCTCCAATGGCACACTCTCTAAAAAAGTTTTTAAAATCAGTGAGAAGGAATACAAAGGCGGCTCCACAACAAAAGTGACCCGCAAACAGAGTTTCAAAGCCATTACCACCCGTGTGTATTATCCCGGCAGGCATAGGGTGTCGGTCATAGTCAACGGACACGAAGAAGTTATAGCTGATTTTGTTTTGCTTGCTTAGATGTTGTTTGTTCGTTGTTTTCCCGTAGGCTTATGAGTCATAGTACGCAGTATAAAACCAAAAATCAAACCACCTATCATCCACCATACGAAATGGAATAGGAGCTTTTGCATTGTGTATTCCTCACTCCATATTTTGTCTAATAATATAGTTGCTACAAACATGAACATGCCCCAGCCAAGCCCCTGTTGCCACCAGGTATGTTTTTGGAAATCGCTGGTTTCCAGGTCAAGGTTTTTGTAGCGTCCAGGTTGTTTCGCCAGCCATTTGTTGTACAGTGGCTTCCTAAACCAGTACCATATAGGCGAGGTAACTGCCAGCACTACGAAAGTGCCTATGTTCATAAGGCACGGTATTACGCCGCTACAGGCAGGGCAGTACAAGCCAAACCAGTTTTTGAACATAGTTTTGTTGGTCAGGTTCCATGTTCTGTTGTCGTGTATATTGTTGCAGTGCGGACAAGGGACTTTGAAACGCTCCGCCCATGCTTTTTTGGTGCTTCGTTCCATCAGCATCACCTTAGGCACCCGTTGGCCGAATATCAATTCGTTAATCATCAACCCCGGGTTGATAATCCAGTGAAACATCATGAAATGTTTCCAGTCTATTTTCCTGTATTTAGTTTTATCATAGTTCATAGGACGATAAATTAGTATCCATAAATATACAAAAACCGTGACAATTACGCTTTGGGCTTCTGGGGTGGGGCAGGCGGGTTCTTCTTGCGCCCGGCATCTTTCATGGCTTTATCAATCAGCCATTCTATCTGTCCGTTCACGCTTCGAAACTCGTCTGCCGCCCACTTCTCCAGGGCCTTATACGTTTCTTCGTCTATCCTTAAAACAAAACTTTTCTTCGCACTCAAAACCTACATCGTTAGTTTATTGGTAAAGTGTTCCCGTATTTAATACCGGCTGCGCATTTTTCTCGCCGCACAGCACCACCATCAGGTTGCTGACCATAGCGGCTTTCTTTTCATCATCCAGATGCACAATGTTCTTTTTGCCAAGCTCTTCCAGCGCCATTTCTACCATGCCTACAGCGCCCTCTACTATTTTGTAACGCGCGGCTACTATAGCTGTGGCTTGCTGCCTTTGCAACATGGCGCCTGCTATTTCCTGTGCGTAAGCCAGGTGGCTGATACGAGCCTCGCGTATAGTTATACCTGCCGTTGCCAGCCTGTCGGCCAGTTCTTTTTCCAGCATCTGGTTTACCTGCTCGCCACCATCACGCAGGGTTATTTTGGCGTTCTCATCCTCTATATTATCGTAGGCGAAGCTGCCTGCCAATATACGTATAGCAGCTTCACTTTGTGTGCGTACATAGGCCATATAGTCCGATACATCATATGCCGCTTTAAAGGTGTCCGTTACCTGCCATACCACCACGGCACCTATCTCTATGGGGTTACCCATTTTGTCGTTTACTTTTATAGTAGGTGTGGCCAGGTTTTGGGCTCGCTGCGTCAGTTTCACCGTAGTATAAAACGGGTTGATGAAGAACATGCCATTAGCCTTCACGCTGCCCATGTACTTGCCAAACAGGTTCAGCACTTTGGCGTTGTTGGGCTGTACTATAATGAGCCCCTTCCACAGCAACAGTGTGGCAATCAGCGCGGGTACAGCAATCCAGTAATACTCGGCACTGATATATACATTCAGGAACCCGTATGCAGCAGCTACCAGGGTAATAAGGGAGATAAAGAGAGCGGCATAGCCGTTGAGCGGTTTGATTACTTTTTCCATATAATTCTATTTTAGAGTGTGATTTCTTTATGATATCAATATGATATCAAAGGTAAAATGAAAAAATATATCTGCCAAATTTTTTCGGCCATGTTTATCTGTACTCATTTTTTACATTTGCTGTACTATGCTGTTTGCAGACATACCGGGACAAAGAGCCGCCAAAGATGGGCTGTTGAATATGTGGAAAAGTAACCATTTTCCGCATGCGCTTATGCTGGCGGGGAATGAAGGCACGGGTGGGCTGCCCATGGCCCTGGCCCTGGCCCGCTATATCTTCTGCGAAAACAAGCAGGAATATGATGCCTGCGGCCAAT
>JACFNS010000169.1 GCA_019454705.1 Taibaiella sp.
CGCACCAAGCAGTTCCTGAGCCTGTGCGGCGAGCACCTGAGCATAGACAATATGAACAAGGCCATAGAAATAGTGGCGCGCGAGCTGAATATTGAAGTGAATGAATTTACCGTAGCAGGTTTTAAATACGAAAACCTGTTTGCACACCGCTGGTACATAGGCAGCGATGATAATGTGGACGCACAGACAGTAAAAGAACTGCTGGACAAAACACTGAGCGAACTGAACGATGACTATGCGGTAGAACGCACATCGGCACTTAAAGAAGTGTTTGTAGAAATACTACCCAACGATACGTTTTACGACTATATGCGCGCCATAGGCAAACATGGCGCCATGAATAAATTTCCGCGTGTTCTGAAAGGGGATGCCTATACCAAATGGGCCGACTGGCTGGAAGCCAATAATGTGCAGTCGCTGGGCTCGGTATAAGCATCAGGCGTCTTTCATATACTCATAATGCGCCTGCGCAATTTTTATTTCTTCGTAAGTATAATCTTCAGGCAATAAATCTTTGATGGGTTTCATGGCATAGGTCTGCCCTGTTTGTTTTATCAATGCGGTAATGGCATCCAGCCTGTCTCGTTCAATCAGCTTTGACGCGTTTACCTGGCCATCGAGAATAAAAGGCACGAGGTGGCCAGCTACAGTGCCGGGCGAAAGGTTTCTCTTGTCGGCAATTTGTGCTATATCATAACCTTCCTGCAATAATTCAAGACTGATGCGTTGCGTATTATTAATTAAAGGTTTTCTCTCCGTGGCTTTCCTTTCGCGTTTGGGCGAGCGAAGGTGAATGCGGCTTTCAAGGTTATGCACCTGTGCATAAGTCTGCAACACCTGCATGAATGCGGGACCGTATTTACTCACCTTATAATCGCCAAAGCCGGATATGCGCCTCAGGCCATCGGTGCCGAGGGGCAGATAGGTAGCCATGTCCAGCAGGGTATTGTCGCCAACTATAACATATGGCGGCACATTTTCCATCTCCGCTATTTCGCGGCGCTTGTCTTTCAGTTGCAGCAGCAAATCAGGGTAATGATGCAAAGCCTCCGACGATGCAGTAACAGGAGCTTTAGGCTTCTTCAGTGTCAGTTGCACTTTCATCTCACCCTTCAGTATACGGCGGCTGGTGTCATTCAGCTTCAATGAGGGGTAAGCACCATGCTCTACATCCACCAGTTTTTGCTGCACCATTTGTTTGATGATGGTTTTCCATTCATCGCGTTTCAGGTCGGCACCTACGCCAAAGGTTTTCAGCTCAGTATGTTCGGGTATAATTTTCGCACTACGCGAGCCACGCAGCAGGGCTATGATGTAATCTTCGCCAAATTTTTCTCCCGTACGTGTAACCGCTGATAATATTTTCTGCGCTTCGATGGTTGCTTCGCGATGCTCCAGGTTGCTGAGGCAGTAATCACAACTGCCGCAATAGTTTGGGAAATCTTCGCCAAAATACTGCAATATGTACTGCCGCCTGCAGCCTTCGTGCTCTGCAAAATCTTTCATTTGCAGCAGCTTCCTTTTCATCACGGCAGTTTGCTCCGCATTGTTCTCTACCATGATAAAGCGCATGAGTTTGCTGATGTCGCCCGAAGAATAGAACATAATCGCATCGCTGCGCAATCCGTCGCGTCCCGCCCTACCCGTTTCCTGGTAGTAGCTCTCCATGTTCTTGGGTACATCGTAGTGTATCACAAAACGCACGTTGGACTTATCGATACCCATACCAAAGGCAATGGTGGCCACTATTATTTTTGTTTCGTCCTTCTGAAAAGACTCCTGTACGCGTGCGCGGTCATCGCTGCTGAGCCCTGCGTGGTAGTGTGCAGCTTTGTAACCCGTCTGCCTCAATTTATCGGCGATACTTTCAGTAGAGGCACGCGAAAGTGCATAAATGATACCGCTGTCGCCCTGGTGTTCGTTGAGGTATTGCAGCAGCTGGTCGAATGCTTTGCGCTTGGGCTGTATATAATAATTGATATTCGCCCTGTTGAAGCTGGATATATATACCGAGGGATTGCGGAGTTGTAATTTCTCAACAATATCCTTTTGCGTAATGGTATCGGCGCTGGCAGTGAGTGCGATAACAGGTGTAGCAGGGAAGTATTGTTTTAAGGCCGCCAATTGTAAATATTCGGGGCGGAAATCGTGCCCCCATTGCGATATACAGTGCGCTTCGTCAATAGCGAATAAGGAGCAGGGCAATGTAGTGAGGAAATTGACAAACTGCATACCGTTGCTGAACAAACGCTCTGGTGCGAGGTAGAGTAATTTTATTTCGCCATTGCGAGTGGCGTTGATGATATTATTCTGTTCAGTATTGCTGAGTGTTGAATTGAGAAATGCCGCCCTGATACCGTTAGCCTGCAAAGCATCCACCTGGTCTTTCATCAATGCTATAAGTGGTGATATAACAATTGTTAACCCATCGAGCAACATAGCGGGCAACTGGTAGCAGACAGATTTACCCCCGCCTGTGGGCATAATAGCCAGTACATCTTTGCCATTGAGCACAGATTCGATAATGGGTTGCTGGTTGAGGCGAAACTCGTCGTAACCGAAAAAATGCTTGAGCGCCTTATGTATTGGATATTGTTTCATGAGCGGGTAAAACTAAAGATATTTTATGCTACGACAATAAACGTGCATAACATTAGCACTAATAAAAAATATCAGCGGGTAATTCACCAATTATCCCCGCATCCAGCGCTTTGGCGAACATAGTTTCCACAGCCTTGATGCCTGTTGCGCCCAGGTCGGTAGTGTATTCATTTACATATAGTTCTATATGTTGGCGCATTACCTGCTCGTCCATTTCCTGCGCATGGCAGGTTATAAAATCAGACAACTGGGGGTAATGTTTCCAGCCGTATAGCACACTTTCTTTTATCACAGTATCAATCTTTGCCAGCAGCTTATCATCGAAACTTCGGCGCGCCACGATGCCCCCAAGAGGTATAGCCGCCTGTACGTTCTGCTCCCACCAATCGCCAAGGTCGAGTAATTTGCTGAGGCCTTTTGCCTGGTAGGTAAACCTGTTTTCGTGTATAATCAACCCGGCATCTACCTCACCACTCAGCACCGCGTCTTCAATCTCGTTGAATACATATACCTTTTTATTCTTAACCCCAGGCAATGCCAGCGAAAGCAGCAGGTTGGCAGTAGTATTTTCTCCCGGTATGGCTACACGCAGGTTCTCCAGGTCTGACAATACCATAGGATACCGGGCGATGAGCAGGGGGCCTACCCCTTTGCCCAGTGCGCTGCCTGCGTTCAGCAGGGCATATTTATCGGCCGTATGTAGGTAGCTGTTGTAGCTAAGCTTGGTTATATCCAGTTTCTCTTCGAATGCCCATTTATTCAATGTCTCCACATCTTCCAACACATAATCGAATACCAGGCCACGAGTATTGATTTTGCCGTTGACCATCGCGTCAAAAACAAAAGTATCGTTGGGGCATGGACTGAAGCCTAAAGTGAGTTTCATACTATTTTACAAATTTACCAATGTTATCATTAAGCCCCGAATGGTTATGATAATATTGCTATTTTCGGAGCTTATATGTCCTTACGTGCTCTATTGTTGCTGGCTCTCTACCCCTTTGTATCACAGGCAAAAGGCGGCGATGCATTGGCTGGTTATGGCATAGAGGTGAACCCGGTATACGGCAAGGTGCTGAAGCATAATTATATTTTTCCGCCCGTACCGAAGCAGTCGTATGCTGTGGACATAGCCCTGCTGAAACAAACCGACGGCAGTAAGGAATGGCAGGTAAGGCGTAAATACCCGATGGTGGGCGTGGGAATTACTTATACAGATTACGGCATTGACTCGGTGTATGGCAAATGCATAGGCCTGTACCCCGTGTGGGAGTTTCCCATTATTCGTGGCGAAAAGCTGGAATGGACCTGCCGGTTTGGCTATGGCATAGGGTACGTCACCAAAAGGTTTGAGCGGCACCCGTCTTTCGACACCGTCAACAACCTGGTAGGCAGCCGGCTGAATAACTTTACTATGTTCACCACGCAGCTGAGGTATAAACTGAGCCATAACCTGCACCTGCATGCGGGATTCAATTTCAGCCATATATCCAATGGCTCATTCCGCCTGCCTAACCTGGGGGTAAATATGTATGGCGGGCATGTGGGTGTGCGGTATTTTCCCGTGACAGATAACCCTGACAGGATAGGAGCCACTCCCGGAAGGCTGCCTAACCGCTGGATGGTACAGGCAAGGATTGGTATGGGCATGACAGAATACAATAATGTGGACGGCCCCATGTACCCGGTATATGCTGCCACACTATACGCCAGCAAGCGCTATGGCAGCAGGAATAAGATACTGGCCGGTATAGACTACAGCTATTTTACTGCGATGCACGCCTTTCTAAGATATAATGAAATAGAGGTGGGTAAAGAAGCATCACAATCGTGGGAGGGGGTGATATTTGCCGGGCATGAGTTTGTTATCGGCCGTGTGGGTGTAATCGCACAACTGGGGGTGCCTTTCAGGCATTCATATATCAATAAAGATAAGACCATCCAGAAACTGGGGTATGCATATTATATAATACAACAGGAAAAAGGGATATTAAAGGAATTGACGCTAAACGGATTTATAAAATCGAACAACCTGGAGGCATCGCACCTGGAATTTGGCCTTGGCATGGGTATATAAACCCTGGTATTGCACTTTTTTACAAAAATTATATAACTTACTGGTTCGATTTAAAGAACATAGTATGAAACTTACATCAGCATCGGTGTTGTTAGCCGGCTTATTGGTTATATCGGCCTGTAAACGTGAGAAAGAGAACGTTTCGCCAGAAGGCGGTATGCCGGGCGGAAATCCCACAGCCACAAAGGGTAGTTTTGACGTACACTTCAATAACGTGGTAAGAGACCTGGACCTGGACCTGGGCAATGTATATTATACAACTGACGACGGTGATACTTACAGGATTACACACTTCAACTATTATATCAGCAATATCGCATTCAACGCTGCTGATGGCACTAGGTATAATGAGCCTGAAAGTTACCACCTGGTTAAGGAAGATGTCGCAGAGTCGCAACTTATCAGGGTAAACAATGTTCCTGCAGGCGAGTACAATTCTGTATCTTTCACTATCGGGGTTGATTTTTATAAGAATATAGACACTATACAGGTAGGCAACGATCTGGATACTGCCAATGGTATGTATATGGGTGAGGGCAAAGGCTATATCATGGCAATGTTGGCAGGTTTCGCCCCCAGGTCGGCCAATGGTAAGCTGAAGTACCATATTGGTGGCTACCAGGGCATGTACAATACTATTAAAAACGTAACGCTGCAGTTCAATAAACCAATGTCTATTGACGGCAACAACCAGAATATATACATTAATGCAGATGTGGCTAAATGGTTTGACGGGCCTAACAAAATAGACTTCGGCGTGTTGCCCATGGTGGACACCATAGGGCCCGGCGCTAAAATGATAGCTGATAACTATGCGCAGATGTTCTCTATAGCCGAGCATAGCATACAGCAGTAAACAAAGATTATTAATTATTTTTTAATGCCTATATGGCAGGCATTTAAGGGTTATTATATTGTTACCAATATAATAACCCTTGCTTTTTAAATTTTAAATGCCAATCTTGTATCTCCATTTTTCTATACAGTTTTATAACTGTATCTCATTTTTTTCAGCATCAAATAAGGGAGGAGTTATTGAAGTATTATTTGTTACCTATTGGTACAGATAACAAACATAGTATTTATTAATTTTATTGAATATTTATTTAATTTTTAAAACACCCTTTTATGAAGCATGCACTAAAATTTCAATTGTTTAAAATCAGTATGCTGCTGGTCAGCCTGCTGATGTTGCAGCCCGAAGAGGCGGAAGCCACCCACTTCAGGTACGGGAATGTTACGTGGGAAAGAGTAGCAGGTAACCCCTACCAGATACGTTTCAGAATTACCCAGGCCTGGAGAAGGTCTTTCCCCGGATGGTCCGCACCAAAT
>JACFNS010000170.1 GCA_019454705.1 Taibaiella sp.
CAGCGAGAATGAACATATTAAAATAACTTATGGGCAACCATCAAAAAGGGGCAGGATAATTTTCGGGGGTTTAGTCCCGCTCGATTCGGTATGGCGCACAGGAGCCAATGAAGCAACAGAAATCACATTTAAACACGATGCCATATTTGGCGGCAAAAAAGTAAAGGCCGGAACATATACACTTTTTACTATTCCGTCAAAAGATTATTGGGAGGTAGTATTAAATAAACAACTGGGGCAATGGGGCGCTTATGAATATGAAAAATACCGCCGCCGGAATGTTTTGCGCACCAAAGTGCCGGTGTACGAGCTGGAAAAAGAGCTGGAAAAGTTCACCATAACAGTAAAAAAAGATGCGGTTGCCTTCGAGTGGGACCGCACAGGGGCAGCCGTTCCGTACAAAATGGTCAAATAATAATACTACACTTACATCTTATTCCTGTTTCATCATATATTCTTCCCGTTTCGTCCCATTTCAGTTTTATACGGCTATTTCGGGGGGTATATTTGTGTCAGCTTCATAAAAGAAGCTTTATTCCAGGAGCATAGGAGTAAACATAGGTAAACGGCAAACCGCGGCGCACTTTTCAGTGCGCTGCGGTTATTTTATGCCCTTATCTTTGCAAAACAGGGTTTTTATAAGATATATTTGAGTGTATGAAGATTATTCCAGGAGAAATAAAGACAGGACAATTACATAGCTATCTGCTTGGGGCGGTATCTCCCAGGCCTATATGCTTTGCCAGCACACTGGATGAAAATGGTGTCCCCAATCTTTCACCTTTTAGTTTTTTTAATGTATTTGGCAGCAAACCACCCATACTCATTTTTTCGCCCGCCCGCCGTGTGAGAGATAATACCACCAAACATACCCTGGAAAATGCCAGGGCTACGGGAGAAGTGGTGATAAATGTGGTAAACTATAATATAGTACAACAGATGAACCTGGCGAGTTGCGAATATCCAGAGAGCGTGGACGAATTCGTAAAGTCGGGGCTGACCCCCATTGCGTCGGATATGGTAAAACCCTTCAGGGTGAAAGAATCCCCTGCCCAGCTGGAGTGCCGGGTAAAGGAAATAATAGAAACAGGCAACGAGGGCGGCGCCGGCAACCTCATCATCTGCGAGGTACTGTGCATGCATATAGATGATAATGTATTGGATATCAATGGGAATATAGACCCTCACAAAATAGACCTGGTGGCACGCATGGGTGGCAATTATTATTGCCGCGCCTCAGGCAATGCCGTATTCGAGGTCAACAAACCCAACCTGGAGCTGGGTATAGGGGTAGACCAATTGCCTGAATCCATCCGTAACAGCCACATACTCTCCGGCAACGACCTGGGCATACTGGGCAACTGCACTGCTGTGCCTGCCCAGGACCCGGACTTCAGCGACAGCACGATGTTTGATATAGTAAAGGCTCACCCTGTCGATAAATCAACACTGCAGGCCGCTTTGCATAGCTATGCAAAGCAGTTAATAGCCGCAGGAGAAATGAACAAGGCATGGCAGGTGTTACTCTTTAGCGAGGCATAGACTGTTGATTATCATTGTTTTAGACTGATCTGGTTTGTTAATTGCCCGTTAACCACTTGCAAATCGGGCACATAAATTGCTATTGCTTCTGAAAACGTCCCACCTGCATGTTGCCGTCACTAACTATTGCTTTCAACAGGTACATTCCATCAGAAAGGGTAGAAATATCTACTTTCAGCGGTGAATTTGAGTTTGTACTTACTTCACCCACCATAATCACCTTGCCTGTAAGATCATATACAAAGTAAGACTGTACCTTGCCGGCATTTGTCAGTATGATAAAATCAGAGGCAGGATTGGGGTGAATGATGGCTTCACTATTAACGCTCAACCCACCTATGCCTGTATGCCATGCAACTGTTGCGTTGGAGATTATTACATTGTAACCTGTATTTTTTGCAGATGGGTTACAACCATTGGGCACCAGTATCTCAACCCTGTAAGAATTGACACCTGATGGTGGATTTGCATCGCTGTAGTTGGTTGTACCGGAACCAATTTGTGCTATTTGTACATATGGCCCGCCATTATTGCTGCGCTTGATAGTATATGTGGTGTATGAAACGCCGGAATATGGCACCCACGAAATATAGACTGTATTATTTGTAAGTACGTTAAATGACACATGCACTGTTTGGTGCGCGTTGGCAAGGCTCAGTGGCATCTCCCTGTTGCAACTATCTACAACTGTAAGTTTGTACCTGTAGCTCTGTGCCTGCGGGTTTGAACTTGCGTCTTCATAAGTGCTGAACAGGTTGGCAGCCTTAGTGCCTATATGCTGGTAGCTGCCGGGGGTACTGGTCTCCCTGTATATTTTATATTCCTTAGCATGTTTGATACCGGCCTTCTCCCATACTATCACATTTTTGCCACTGGTAGTATCTACAGAAACCACACATATCTGCACCTGCGGTGGAGTATAGGAACAAGGCATAGAACCTGCATTCGATTCAACGGCATTCTGTACTTCCCTGTCGTTAATTGTTAACCCGTACTTAGCTATGGTTGCCACCAGTCTGATATGTTGAGCATCATAACCCGTCGGTACAGTGTAAGTATAGTTTTTTGTGTAGGTGGTATTTACAGCCGGATTTGAAAATGCTGTATTACCAAAAACACCACCCAGCATATCCCGTACTACATTCATATGATTGAACCCCTGTATAGGGTTACCTGCACCGAAAAATGGGTGGCCGGTGATACTATTCGACTGGTTTGCCTGGTCGTACTGGCTACCTGTTCCCGTCACACTGTCTTCTATTATGTACAGGTTTGTATAATAATCACCGGAAAGGCTGGTAAGTGCTTTCCCCGTTACAGATGCAGTTATCACCCTGGTGGACGGGTTGTATGAATAAATAAGGGTGATATCAAAAGTAGGAGATGTAGCTAATTGCGACGCGACGGAAGTGTTCCAGTCCTGACGGCCCATTATTATTTTGGTTTGCCCCGAAAATAATTTCCGGTCAACCGCGCCTGTTGGATAAGCCGAAGCATTAAATGATTGCTGAAATCCTGTTGATTGTGTGTTGACCATCCCATCCATATGATGGTGTTGCACACAAATGGTCTTGGGGTATGTACTCTTGGTATTGTTTAAGAAAACGATACCATCGGGCGCCCAGCCCGTCCAGGCTCCGGTTACCGACTCTAACAGGACAAATTTTTGTCCGTTTGTTGAAACTGTGTCCT
The DNA here is from genome assembly GCA_019454705.1 of Taibaiella sp. GTDB lineage: Bacteria > Bacteroidota > Bacteroidia > Chitinophagales > Chitinophagaceae > UBA5543. The sequence continues at coordinate 3,235 of JACFNS010000170.1, forward strand.
GGGCGAATATGCCCGTACTGACAAGAATTGCAAATGCAAAAAAGAAAAGGCTTCTCATAGGTTTCATTTTTTATGATGTTAGAATAATGTATTACAAACTTAAGGTAATAACATTAATATAAATGTCATTTTTCCCACCGTTTGGTAAAACCGGCAGAGCTATGTGTATAGGTTATTATCATCCGACGTAGAATACGCCATGTGCAGTGGCTGCTCCCAGGAATTTATCCAGCTTTGGCGGGAGGGGTCGAGGGCTTTTCTACTCCTTCACCACTCTGCCAGCAACAATACCATCCACCCGCAACACATACACACCGGATAGAAGAGAACTAACATCTACAGTTCCCTGTGCTGTCAGGAGTTGCTTTCTTGCAGACCTCCCCAGCACATCAATCAGCTCAATAGTACTACCTGCCTCAACACCCTCGATGTGCAAAATGCCTGAAACAGGGTTTGGATAAATCTTAATATTCTTGTCACGAACGATTCCTCCTAGTCCTGTAAACGCCGTAGTAATGCAATTACTCATAGCCGTATCAGGCACGGCACATTCGTAGCTGCTCTTCAGCACCACGCATATATCCTCGTTGTCGTTCAGCGCGTTGACTACCACGCCCCATGTTGCGCTGGTTGCCCCGGTTATATCCTGCCCGTTGCGCTTCCACTGGTACTCAGGTGCAGTGCCGCCATGTGTAGGCGTAGCGGTAAAGGTAACCGTCAGCCCGCCGTTCCATGGTGGCATTTTGTCGGCGGTCATGGTTACAGTGGGGGTTAGTATGGGTTGCACCGTCATGGTGATAGCGTTGCTGGTATCAACAAACGGCGTGGCGCAGGTACCGGTGCTGGTCATAGCGCAGCTTACGGCATCACCGTTGTTCAGTGTTGCAGTGTTGTAGGTAGTACCGGTACTGCCGGTAGCTATCCCATTCACCAACCAATTATACGACGGACTTGTACCTCCATTAGTAGGTATAGCAGTATATACTACCTGCTGTCCCTGGCAGACACTCGCCCCCGGAGTGGGAAAGATATTGACAAAGGGGTCGGTGTTCACAACTACGGCGACGCTATCTGTATCCGATACACAACCATTCACTGTAGCATATACATAATACTTGCCCGCATCAGCCATCTGCACATTGGTCCTCACAGGGTTTTGTGTATTGGCGGTAAAAGCTGATGGGCCGTACCATGCATAACTCGCCCCCGTTACCGTTGATGCCGTCAACTGCAGATCCTGCCGTGCGCATAGTGGGCTGTTGGTTGCCGCCGCGGTAGGCTTGGCAGGCTTGGGCAATACCACTACCGTAGTCGTGTCCTTGCTGCTGCAGCCGTTCAGCGTGGCGGTGCTGATATAATCACCCGCATGAGTCGAAGACGCACTGGTTGTCACCGTAGGATTTTGTGTACTGCTGCTGTAGCTGCCCGGGCCTTGCCATGAATACGACACTCCACTCGTACTACTGCTTGTTGTCAGTGTCAGCGGCAGGGTTTCGCAGACAGGACTGTTGCTGCCTGCTGTTGGTTTGGTGGGTGTAGGGCGCATTTCTACCGTACTAGTATCGTATAGTGAGCAGCCCGTACTGTTCAGTGTGGCTTTTAGTATATACTTGCCGGAATCCGCTAATTGCGCATTGGCTATAAACGTATCTTTTGCACTCGAGCTAAAACTACCTGGCCCCGTCCAAAGCCAGGTGATGCCTGTGCTGGTACAGCTGCCCGTTAGGTGCAATGTATCGCCTGTACATACGGGGCTGTTACTGTTGTTACTGAAATTAGCAGGTGCGGCTTTGATGCGGATATTTACCTGGTTATCTAATGAAGTATCTACCGGGGACGTACTAACTATCCTGACGCGGTAACCATTACCCGCGGGTGTATTTACAGGTATTTTGCACCATATAGTATCACCCGTAGTATCGGCCCTGCTGCCGATATTTACCGGATTGGCGAAGCTGCCGCTTGCATTGCTCAGTTGAGCGGTAAAAGTATTGTTGTTGTTAAACCGGAAATTGGTACTATACACCAATCCCAGGCTATCGCCCTGGCATTTTATCGTATCGGTAAAAGGATGCCGGATGAAGGTGGTGGTATCCGGCGAGAAAAAGGCGTTAAAGATAGACCCACCGCTGCCGTTATCTTTGTGATGCACGCTAACAGAGTCAATGCCCGGATAGTAGATATCCACCTGTGTGCAGTTTTGAGTCGGCATCACCATAGGGAAGACCATTTTCCCGGCCGAAGTAAATGCGTATGCCTGGCAAGTACAAGTGCTGGCACCATATTTACTGATATGGTTATTGGTTAAGGGATAAAATACCCCATTTACCTTAAAATACATCTCTTCGCCATACTCAGTTACTGTAAATGCAAAACGCACATGCGATGTGGGGTTAGAGAATTTGTAATAATAGATGCTGTCATACTGATTGCCAATATGCTGCGCCTGCAAGCCGCACCAGCCGATAATATTGGGGTTGATCTGCCCGGTATGAGATACGGTAACGACCGTACCGCCCAGTTGTGCAGAGCCGGATACATGGGGTATTAATGTAACACCCTGTGCGCTGCTATGAAAATTAAATCCTGAAAAAATAATAACAATAAAGCATGCGAAGATACGGTGCAGGCTGAAAAAGGCAGTGGCTATATATCTACAGGTTGGTTTCATATGCATGGGATTGAATATTAAAGATAATTAAAATGGACGAAAGATGTTACCCGCTCTCTGAACAAAACTTACTTCCGTATTCATCAAACAAAAGATAGTTTTAAG
>JACFNS010000171.1 GCA_019454705.1 Taibaiella sp.
CTTCAGTAACATCAAAACCGGGGGTATTACACCGCGGACAAGTATTTAATATAACATCAGACAGTTTTTTCGCAGCACGCCCTATTACCTCCATCCTTGTTGGATTGTACATCGCCCGCATATCTGTTTCAACATACACCTGCCCATATTTTGACAGGTATACATTCACGAGTTTATCCAGCGTCTGTATATCAGCTACACCCTTAGTCAAATCAGTTGTTGCATCCTTGTCTCTGCGCAAAACAAGGCCATGAGACGGGAATAAAGCCTTTCGGGCAAATGCATCAACTTCTTCATGATTTTTAAGTAGTTGTCCATTGAAGTTCGTTGTTGTAGTGAGTTCTCTTACTTTTATCTCCAGGTTGTTTTCCAAATCCAACAGGAGCAGGATTTCATCATCTGCATGCACAAACGGCAAGTAAGGGTGTGGCCCGAATGACCCTTCAGAAGATATTGCGAGTGTGCAATTATAAGCTGTACAGGCATCCATACATTTTCTGCGGGCAGATTCAAGAGGTGTAGAGCTTCGTTCTATCTCACCGCTAAATGTTCCATACATGTCAGTGTCAAACCCCACCGGAACGAATAACTCTACACCATCAAGAATACTCAATGCAGGCTCTATAACTTTCTCTTTACCATGTTTGGTGGCTATCGCCAGCCTACGCCCGGAAAAAAAATCTGTTTTCATTCCAGACTTGTTATTTTCAACACAAAGGTGTTGCATTCTTATTATATAATTTCATTTAATTATAATATGAAAAATATAATGATAATTTATGGGTTAGGGGTATACTTATTGGCAGGTGCTAGTGGTGAAACATTATTAAATTTGACAACTTGATCTGATTGCTAAACTAATGAAGAAACTCACATTTACTGGCACAAATGTTCCGAAGGGCATTCGTGTCTATTAGTTCATCCGGTCTCTGACCGGCATTCGCTGTGATGTGGTTAGCTATTCATTCTTAGCATAACAATGGGTCGATAGTTGGTTGTTACTATATACTTCAGAGTAAAATTTAAACTTTGTATCTTGAATACCGGACAGAAACCGGGTGACTTGGTTAGACACAGGTCGTCCGTTGGAAGACCGGCGCCAGTTTGAAAGGAATGCATTGGTGATATGACTTTTGAATACGTATATATGGGTAAATTGTCTTTAAGTAAATACACTTTCAAAAATACGGTGTTAATAATCAGTTTAGTAGTATTTACATTGTTTAATTCATGCAAACCTGTAATCAAAAAATCGATATCCGGCAAATGGGTTGTTGAAACGATTGCCTATAACAATGTTCTCATCAATGAGTGTCTCTTATTAAATCTTATGACTTTTGATAGAAATAAAACTTGTGAATTACCTATTGTTGCTTTTTGTCCTGAGTACGATATTGTCACGTCAAATGGAAACTGGATTTTACAAGAAACTGATTCAATTCCATTAATGCTAACGATAGACACGGATAATAGAATATTTTCCGGTAATCATAGATTGATTTTTTATCGAGATGAGAAGGCAAATTTATTCCGAATGGAGGTTATTTCTGATAGCCTTTACATGCTGTGTAATAAGAACTTGTATAACAACGGTCTAAGTCAGGATATAATGAACTATCTGGTTAAAGTAAGCCACAGGGACGAGGAAACATGGCCAAAGAATAGGCAATAATTATTCAAAATTGTTGGTTTACCCCTCTAACTAATCTTACTCCAATTATTACTCGGCTTTGCCTGTTGCAATAATATATTCCTGATACCCTGGTGCTGGGGATGGGTGAGGGCAGGGTCTTCATTCAGTAGTTGTTGTGCCGCTGCTCTTGTCAGTTCCAGTATGGCGGTATCGTGTACAATGTCTGCCAGCTTAAAACGGAACACACCGCTCTGCTTGGTGCCATATAAATCGCCCGGCCCGCGCATGGCCAGGTCTTTTTCTGCTATGATAAAACCGTTGCTGGTAGCCGTCATGGTCTTCATCCGTTCCGCGCTTTCTTTTGATAGTTTATTGCCCGTCAGTAATATGCAATACGACTGCTCCGCACCACGGCCTACACGCCCACGCAACTGGTGGAGTTGCGATAAGCCAAAACGCTCCGCACTCTCTATCAGCATCACGCTGGCATTGGGCACGTCCACACCTACTTCTATCACCGTTGTGGCTACCAGCACCTGTGCATGTCCTTCCACAAAGCGTTGCATATTACGTTCGCGCAGCTCCTGTTCCTGTCTGCCATGTACCATCGCTATGCGGTATTTATGTTCGGGAAAGAATGTTTTTACCTGCTCATAACCGGCCGCAAGGCTTTCATAGTCCATCTTCTCCGACTCTTCTATCAGCGGGTAAACGATATATGCCTGCCTGCCCTTGTCCACCTCGCTGCGTATAAATTCCATCACATGCGCGCGGCGCATCTCGTTGCGGTGTACGGTCTTTATCTCCTGCCTGCCGGGTGGTAATTCATCTATTACCGATACGTCCAGGTCGCCATAGAGGGTCATAGCCAGTGTGCGGGGTATGGGCGTTGCTGTCATCACTAGTATATGCGGCGGAGTTTCATTTTTCTCCCATAGCCTTGCCCGCTGACCGACACCAAAACGGTGCTGCTCATCAATCACCGCCAGACCCAGGTTATGAAACTGCACGGCATCTTCCAGCAGGGCGTGCGTACCTACGGCTATTTTTATGCTGCCATCAGCCAGTCCTTTCAGTATCTCTTTTCGTTCTTTCCCTTTTATCGTACCGGTAAGTATTGCTACAGTAATGCCCATCGGCTCCAGCAGTCGGCTGATGCTTTTATAGTGTTGTTGCGCCAATATTTCGGTGGGCGCCATCATGCACGCCTGGTGGCCATTGTCCAGCGCCAGCAGCATCGACATTACAGCCACTATGGTTTTACCGCTGCCCACGTCGCCCTGCACCAGCCGGTTCATCTGCTTGCCTGTAGCAGTATCATAGCGTATTTCTTTTAGCACTCTTTTTTGTGCGCCTGTCAATTCAAAGGGCAGGTGCTCTTTATAAAACCTGTTGAAATTATCGCCTACGGTTTCAAACTTCCAGCCCTGTTGTATATGGTGCTGCACACGCAATTGTCCTATCTTTAGTTGAGAGGCGAACAGTTCCTCCCATTTCAACCGGTAGCGTGCCGCCAGCATCCGCTCTTCAGTATCTGGGTAGTGTATCCACTTTACAGCGTGGTAACGGTCGCAGAGTTGGTATTGCTGTATGATATTGGGTGGCAGTATTTCGGGTATGTCAGCAGGAGTTATTTTACTTATCAGTTCTTTGGTGATTTTCGCCAGCACGCGGTTATTTACCCCACGCCCTTTCAGCTTTTCCGTCAGGGGATAGACTGGTGTCATGCCTGCCTTGGCGGTTTCCGCATTAAGCGGGTCTATATCGGGGTGGGCAATATTAGGTACACCATTGAAGTAACTGACCCTGCCAAAGACTAAATAGTTCTTATTCGCCTCCAGTGTCTTCTTCATCCACTGTGCACCCTGGAACCATATCAGTTCTATCTTCCCGCTATCATCGTACAGGGTAGCCGTCAACCGCCTGCCCCTGCCTGTACCTTCTTCAAATATATTGATGAGCGTGCCGATGAGTTGCACATACTCGCCATCGGTGCTGATACTGCCAATCTTGTTGAGCTGTGTACGGTCGTTGTAACGAAAAGGGTAGTGGTGCAGCAGGTCGCCCGAAAACTGTATGTCCAGTTCCTTGCGCAGCATTTCCCCACGCTGGGGGCCAACGCCTTTCTGGTATTCAATGGGTGTATCTAATATGGATGAACGATGAACGATGCGCGGTTACTATTTGTATCCTCGTAAAGATAATAAAGCGCTGCCGTTTACGGTGCATTATCAATAGCCGCCACCACTTTCAGGTTATTGGCTTTGGCAGCACGCATTACAGCCATTACATTATCCCAGTCAGCTTTTTTATCTCCGTTTACCACTACGGTAGGTTCGGCGTCGTTGGCTTTGGCGGCTACACGTCCTATTACTGCCTCCAGCGAGTCGACAGGAGTAAGCGTAGTGCCCACATAAAAGCGCTGCATGGAATCCACAGTAACCACTACAGTTTGCTTGGCCTTGGTATCAGTTGCAGCTTTGGGTGTCAGCACCTTTACCACGTTGGGGTTGGCCAGCGTAGAGATGATCAGGAAGAAGAACAGCAATATGAACAATATATCGTTCAGCGCCGAAGTATGTATTTCCGTTTTGTCCCTTAGTCCTTTTCTCAGGTTCATACTGCCTCCGGTTATTTAGTGGGTTCATGCAATATATCCAGGAATTCAACCGAGGCTGCTTCCATTTTATTCACCGCCTTGTTGATTTGTGCATTCAGGTAGTTGTACGCCACATAAGACAACAGTCCAATAATCAGACCTACGGCCGAGGTTACCATTTTGGTATATATGCCACCGGCGATATTCTCAATAGAAAAACCCTGGTGCTGTATATTGAAGAAAAGGATAATCATACCCGCAATTGTACCCAGGAAACCAAACATAGGCGCTATGCCCGCTATGGTAGAAAGTATCGACAGGTTCTTTTCCAGGTTGTACACCTGAAGCTTGCCCGTGTTTTCCATCGAGCGTTCTATATGCTCAACAGGTTTGCCAATGCGGCTCAGGCCCTTGTCAATAATACGCGCCATAGGCCCCTGTGTATTTTTGGCCAGGTTTTTAGCGCCAACAAGGTTACCATCAGTCACATGCTCCCTGATGCGTGCCATGAAAGTGGGGTCAATATCCCCTGCCTTACGTATCACCGCCAGGCGCTCCAGGAATACATATACCATTAGTACCGAACACAGCAGCAGCGGAATCATCAGGATACCGCCTTCTTTCAGCAGGTCTATCAACGACAGTTTTTCGGCGCTGGTTTCTTCTACCAGGTCTGTAGCCTGCGCAACCGTATCTAATTGTAAGAGGATAGCCGACAGTATATGCATGAGTTAGTTTTGAACAGAAACAAATGTAATAATTAGGTTTTTATCTTTCTTGTTAAAAATAAATGCCGGGGCGCAACTGCCCCGGCACATATCTTCCACTCAATTATATTATCCTATAGCAACCAGTTCCAGGTCGAATATCAGGTCCTGGCCGGCCAACGGGTGGTTGGCATCCAGTACCACTATTTCTTCCTGAACCTCGGTGATAACAACCGGGAAGTTATTGCCCATATTGTCACTCATATTCAGTTGCATACCTACTTCAGGCATCATTTCAGCAGGAAACTCCTGCCTGGGATATTGTACAATCATATCATCCCTACGCTCACCATAAGCTTCGCCTACGGGTATCTGCACAGTTTTCTTTTCACCCGGCGTCATATTCATCAGCGCATCGTCAAAACCCTTTATAACCTGTCCGCTGCCTACTGTAAATTCCAGTGGATCGCGACCCTCAGAACTATCAAATGTTTCCCCTGTTGTTAATTTTCCATGGTAATGCACTTTTACCGTGTCACCGCTTTTAACTTGTTGCATGAAATTTGTTTTAAATAAAAAATGCGATTATGATGCAAGGTACATTATAATCTGCGAATATCTGTTTCACTGCTTATCTTTAAACAAAATTTTGGCACGATGGCATATAGATTGTTTCTAAAGTGTTTGTTGTTTTCACTGCTTTTTGTGGTGAATGCTCAGGCGCAAGAAGATGAAAATCAACAGGTAATAACGGGTGCGGAAAATATGGAGAAATATTTGCCCATGCTGGAAGGAAAGCGTGTGGCCCTGCTCATCAACCAGACTTCTGTAGTAGGCCCAAAGAAAGTATTGCTGCCCGATACGCTGCTGAACCGCGGGGTGAATGTTGTTAAAATATTCGCGCCGGAACATGGCTTCAGGGGCAAGGCGGAAGCAGGGGAAAAAGTAAGTGATGAAAAAGACAGTAAAACAGGGTTGCCTATAATATCATTATACGGCAGCACTAAGAAACCTACTGAAGCACACCTGGCGGATGTAGATGTGCTGATATAT
>JACFNS010000172.1:0-3080 GCA_019454705.1 Taibaiella sp.
TTATGGCGTAATGGAGGTGGATAATGGAAACTTCGTAAATGCCCTGAAAGAGAAACCATGTTATACCTATTACTCAAATGCAGGTATATATATCATTAAAAAGGAGTTGTTGTCATTAGTTCCACATAACGAATTTTACAATGTGACTGACCTGATGGATTCCATCATCAGCCAGGGCAAGAAGCTGGTATCCTTCCCCATACTGGGCTACTGACTGGATATTGGCAAGCACAATGACTTCGTAAAAGCCCAGGAAGACATCAAAACACTGGCCTTATAAACAGGGCTGCACCCTTTTACTTTAGCATTATTTATTACTATTTTTGTTACAGGTTGAGTAATTATTTTACTCAACCTGTTGTCGTCTGTAATGTGGCTGACAGTGGCGAAGCCATGCCGTCAGGGAAGAGTTCTTAAAAATAATGACATGCTGGAAACATTAATATCATCCAGGACCAGGATTAAACTGCTGTTGCGGCTGTTCCTCAATCCGGGTACAACAGCCTACCTGCGCGGGATGGCGGAGGAGTTTGATGAAAGTACCAATAGCGTACGGGTAGAGCTGAACCGGTTTGAAGAGGCGAATATGCTCTTGTCTGAAAACAAAGGCAATAAGAAGCTGTATAAAGCCAATGACAAGCATCCGCTGTTCAGGGACATACATAGCATACTGCTGAAATACATTGGCGTAGACAAGATAATAGACGCGATTATCGAACGTATGGGCAAGCTGGAGAAAGTGTACCTGACGGGTGATTACGCATTGGGCAGGGATTCCGGTATTATCGACCTGACATTTGTTGGCGAGATAGACAAGCAATACTTGCTGGATATAGTGGGCAAAGCAGAGAAGATGATTCATAAAAAGGTAAGGTTTATTATATACGACGTGGCGGAATGGGAAGGCAAGCAAGCTTCTGAAGAAGTGCACCCCCAACTGTTATTATGGGAAAATAAAGGATAGAACTATGAAATGGTACGTATTATACACCAAACCCCGCAATGAGAAGAAAGTGACTGCTTTGCTGGCGGAGAAGGACATAAATGTATATTGCCCGCTGAAAGAGGAAATAAAACAATGGAGCGACCGTAAGAAAAAAGTGGCTGAACCCGTTTTCAAGTCCTACATTTTCGTACAACTTGAAGATTATAAAAAGGAAAGCGTTGAGGTACTACTCACTCCCGGGGCAGTAAGATTTTTGTGGTGGAATGGTAAGCCCGGCGTGGTGCAAAGCAATGAAATAAAGGCTATACGGGATTTTCTGAATGACTATAAAGACGCTGAAATCACAGTGGAACTTAAAGCGGGTGAACATATTAAAGTGAAAGAAGGTCCGCTGAAAGATGCGGAGGGAAAGGTGCTGATGATAAAGGGCAATAAAGCCGTACTTCACCTGCATACCCTGGGGTTGAATATGACGGCAAAACTACCTGTCCAGTCACTTAGTAAAACATAAGTGTATATTTCAGATTACAGTATTTATAGAATAGTAAAGGTCAATTATATAAATCGCCTGTCTTTTTCAGTACATTTGGGCAAAATATCACATTTACAATGAAATATTTTCAATCAGGAATTCAAAACCGCGTTACAATTGCTTTTTTGTTGGCGGTAGTCATTGCATTTTCGGCTTGTAACAGCGCCAAGCAGGTAGCTTATTTTCAGGATGTTGCTGATACTGTTGGAGTAGAAAAAAGGGTTCGTACTGCTGCATACAATGAGCCGGTAATAAATACAGGGGATATATTAAATATAGAAGTAACTACAATTGACGCAAATATCGGAGGAATATCCACAGTACAACATGCCAAAGAAGAAGAAGGTGGGGGTACTCAAATAAAAGGGTATTTGGTAGACAAAAACGGTATGGTGGAAATACCGATAATCGGCAAACTGCAAGTGCAGGGCAAGACAACGATGGAGGTCAAAGAGATAGTGAGAAACCATGCACTTAAGTACTACAAAGACCCATTGGTAAATGTGCGTATTGCCAATTTTTATATTACAGTATTGGGTGAGGTTAAACGTCCGGGATTGTATATAGTTGGAAATGAAAAAATTAATATAATAGATGCCATTGGGCTTGCAGGAGACCTTTCGTTAGGTGGAAAACGGGGCAATGTGATAATTATCCGTGAGGAAAATGGTGAGTCAGTATTCAAAAGGGTAAGCCTAAATGCGACTGACATAGTCCAGTCTGAATATTACTATTTACAGTCAGGAGATAAAATATATATTGAGCCGCTTAAAGCGTTTGCTAGAGCAGGAACAAGTGATGAACGTGCCACCCGTTTTGTCAGCCTGACATTGGGAGTCGTATCTGTACTGGTGGCAGCTGTTACACTGGCTACCAGGCTGTAATAAACATGCATCCTAAAATTTTATGCAGGATAGCCTTGAACCAATATTTAAAGAAGAAAGAAAAGGCGGTGATAACAGTATAAAAACAGAAAAGCTGTTGTCAACCATATTGGCCTATTGGCCGGTATTAGCGGTATGCGTAGTTATTACTATGCTGGCTGCATACATATACCTGCGCTACACTACCCCCAGGTATATGAGCTATGCCAAGGTATTGATAAAGGATGAGAAGAAATCGGGCAGCATGGGCGAAGGGCAATTGTTGCAGGAATTGGGCCTGCAAACCACAGCAGCCAACATAGAAAACGAAGTGGAGATTTTCAAAAGCCGTACGCTGATGAAAAAAGTGGTGGACGAACTGCAATTAAATATCCATTACTACGCACCCGGCAGAATAAAAACAAGTGAGTATTATTATACGGATTTACCATTCAGATTCGTTCCATTGTTCGACAACGGCAGCGTACCGTTGCTATACAAATACCAGATAAAGATAAACGACGACAAAGGCTTTACTATTACCGACAAAAAAAATTCATGGTCCGGGACATGGGGCGATACCGTCAACCTGCCTATAGGTCCGGTTGTAATAAAAGACAGGAGAAAACTGGCCAATCCTGCTTACGAACTGGATGAGTGCAGTATAGAGATAAAAGCAACCGAATACCAGGCTATCAAAACCCTTCGACAACTGGATGTAGACCCGGTAAATAAGGCG
>JACFNS010000172.1:3090-5916 GCA_019454705.1 Taibaiella sp.
TTATCTGTATCGGATGTGCTGCCGCAGCGAGGCGAAGATGTACTGAATGAGTTGATAAAGGCCTACCTGCAGGCTAATATTGACGACAGGAATAAAACACTGGATGCCACAGTTGAGTTTATTGACGAACGCCTGAAGGGCGTTACTTACGAACTCTCCGGCATTGAGAAAAACATAGAACAATTCAAAAGCAGCCGTAAGCTGACTGACTTGTCCGAGCAATCGAAAATGCTGCTGAACTATACCAGTGAATATGCCAGGCAGCTAACAGATAAAGAAGTAAAGCTGAGCGTGGTAGAATCATTGGAGCAATACCTGAATGATGACCGCAACAAGGACAGGATAGTACCATCATCGCTACTGGTAGAAGATGACGCTGCTATGAACGCCATGAAAAGCTATAACGACCTGCAACTGAAAAGAGCAGCGTTATTGATGACCAGTACTGAGGATAACCCTTTTGTAAAAAACCTGGACAGGCAACTTGAAAATATACGCGAGGATATGGTACGATCCCTGGCTGCCATGAAGCAAGCTGTAAAAGTGTCCATCAAAGAACTGGAAAGCAGGGCGGGTTTCGTAGATGCGCAGATACGCCAGGTGCCTGAAGAAGAGCGGATATATTTAGAATATTCGCGCCAACAAAACATTAAGCAGGAGCTATACCTCTTCCTGTTGAAAAAGCGCGAAGAGAGCGCCATCTCCAAATCATCAACTGTAGCCAACGCACGAATAGTTGACCCTGCAAAAAGTGATACTGTACCATACTCTCCCAAGCCAATGCGTATATATCTTGCTGCATTTGCGCTTGGCCTCATACTACCGGGCCTTTGGATTTTTATTAAAGAGGTCTTCAATGTAAAAATATCAGGCAAAGAAGACATCAGGGCCCTGACTGCTATGGGTATCATCGCAGAAATAGGGCATAGTGATACCGGAGAAGAGATAGTAGTATTTAAAGAAAGCAAGACCGTAATAGCGGAACAATTCCGGGCTCTGCGGACTAATATGCAGTTTTTGCTGGCGGGCGAGGATGAAAAAGTAATACTCATGACTTCCAGCATGAGCGGTGAGGGTAAATCGTTCGTCGCACTTAATCTTGCAGTTACATTAGCGCTTTCAGGAGAAAAGGTAGCACTGTTGGAACTTGACCTGCGTAAACCAAAGATTTCTGAAGCACTTGAATTAAAGAACAGCAAAGGGTTTACACAATACATAATAGGCCAGGCAGAACTGACTGAAATAATTCAGCCCTCAGGCGTTGTACCTTCACTACATATAATGCCCTCAGGCGCTGTGCCTCCCAATCCGTCTGAGTTACTTTCGTCCAAAAAGCTTAATGAGCTTTTCGATACGTTGAAAAAAGAATATGACTATATTGTTGTTGACTCCGCCCCTGTGGGTTTGGTAACGGATGCGCAATTATTAAGCAAGTACTCGGACACGGTATTATATGTATGCAGGATGAACTATACATATAAAGAGCAGCTGAGAAATGCAGATGAATTGATGCGTAGTGGAAAAATGCAAAAGATGAACCTGGTGGTGAATGATATGAAAGCGAAGGGCGGGGTATATGGATATGGTTACGGCAGTTACGGTGCAGACTACTTTGAAGACAGTAAGGACAAAGGCGTAATAGGTAAATTGAAAAACAAACTCAATAAAAAAGCATAATATAGCTAATATATACTCTGAACAATGGCAGACAATAACATCAGGATTGCAGTAATAGGCCTCGGATATGTGGGCCTTCCATTAGCAGCAGAATTCGCTAAAAAATTCCCTACAATAGGTTTTGATATCAATCAAAAGCGTATATCGGAGCTACAGTCGGGCAAAGACAATACACTCGAAGTTGCTGATGAAGAACTGCAAGCTGTAATTGTATCTTCTTCTCCAGCTGACAAAGGGCTCTACTGCACTAACAAACTGGAAGACATCGCTGATTGTAACTACTACATAGTAACAGTGCCTACGCCTGTAGATAAATATAACCGCCCGGACCTGACACCGCTGTACAAAGCCAGCGAAACTGTAGGTAAGGTATTGGCCAAAGGTGATATAGTTGTTTACGAATCTACTGTGTATCCGGGCGTAACAGAAGATGAATGTGTGCCTGTGCTTGAAAAAATTTCAGGGTTGAAATTCAACACTGATTTCTATTGCGGTTATTCACCCGAGCGTATCAACCCCGGCGATAAAAACCATACTGTAACAAAAATCAAAAAAGTTACTTCCGGTTCAACGGATGATGTGGCAGAAAAAGTGGACTCATTATACAGGACTATCATTACAGCAGGTACACATAAAGCATCAGGCATAAAAGTGGCCGAAGCAGCCAAGGTGATAGAAAACGCACAAAGGGATATCAACATCGCATTTGTAAACGAACTGGCCAAGATATTCAACCGCATGGGTATTGATACATCGGATGTATTGGCAGCTGCAGGTACCAAGTGGAACTTCCTGCCGTTTAAACCCGGACTGGTAGGTGGCCACTGTATAGGCGTGGATCCTTACTACCTGGCACAAAAAGCACAGGAAGTAGGTTATCACCCTGAAATAATACTGGCGGGCCGCAGGCTGAATGACAGCATGGGCGGTTACATTGCCAACGAAGTAGTGAAACAGATGATAAAACGTGATATGCCGGTAAAAGATGCTAAAATATTAGTACTGGGTATAACGTTCAAAGAAAATTGCCCGGATGTACGTAATACCAGGGTAGTAGATATCATTGCAGAACTTCAGTCGTACGATGTCGCCCTGACAGTATATGACCCATGGGCCAATGCAGATGAGGTAATGCACGAATATGGTGTG
>JACFNS010000173.1 GCA_019454705.1 Taibaiella sp.
TATAGCTGCGTCTTCGGGGCTCAAATGCCTGTCGAAGTAATCAGGTGTCAGGTAATAACTGCTCACATTGTCCAGCCTGTCGGTGGTAGTGAAACGGTACAACCATTCTACGCCGATGTTCATATCGCGGCCTATGTCCCAACGCAGGCCCAGGCCTACAGGTACACATACCTGCCACAGGTTGGTAGCAACAGCTCCTGAGTTTTCTATACCTTCACCTTCCAGCCTCAGTTCTTTAGTTTCTACCCACTTTTTGCGGCCTGTCAGCGGATCTATCAAAGAAGTTTGCGGCCTGAAATGGAAACCACCTGCACCGAATGCCAAATATGGCTGCATAGATTTCTGCGCCATTTTGCTTTCAGAGTTGAACCTCAGCGGCGAAATCTCAATCATAACAGTACCTTCCCACACATTTGCACGTGCGTCCTGGTTGCGCAGGTAACGCTGGTACGCATCATCTTCAATAGACTTGGCTTCTTCAGCTTTTGTAATGTTCCAGTCGTCATTGGCATACAGCGTACCGTAATTCAGGTTCAGCCTTACAGCCCATGATGGGTGCTTAACAAACCTCATGAATATACCACCCATAAAATGGGGCTTAGACCAGTAGCGTTCGTTAGCGTAATGATCGATAGGGCCTTGTGTGCCCACATCGCCCCACATGTCGGCCAGGCCGAAGTTAACACCTACGGATACACCGGGATGTTCCACATATTTCCTTGGTATGTCTGGCTGTGCTACTGCTGTTACTGTAGTAGCGCTAATTCCGATTACTAATAGGCTACGGATAAAACTCTTCCGCATGGGCTCAATTTTTTTTGAACGATGAAGATATAAAATATTATTTACCGTTAAAAGCAGCCTTCCTTTTTTCTAAAAAGGCAGAGGTTCCTTCGCGCATGTCTTCTGTGGCAAAACATTCGCCGAAACGCTCTATCTCATTAGCAAAACCGGCAGGGTCAGCCTTTGCGGCATCGTTAACACAAGATATAACTTTTGCAATAGCAATGGGAGCTTTTGACTGAATTTTTTGCAGAATTTCCTTCGCTTTGCCTAATAGTTCGGCCTGGGGAAACACATGGTTCACCAATCCGAGGGCTTTGGCATCCTCAGCGCCTATCATGTCGCCGGTCATCATCAGCTCCATAGTTTTTCCTTTGCCTATCAGCTGTGTCATGCGCTGGGTACCGCCATACCCGGGTATCAGGCCCAGGTTTACCTCAGGCTGGCCAAACTTTGCGTTTTCGGCCGCTATCCTGAAGTGGCAGCTCATGGCCAGTTCGCAACCGCCGCCCAATGCGAAGCCATTTACAGCGGCTACCACAGGTTTGGGGCAATTTTCTATCTTATTAAATACACCATACTGGCCCTTCTGCGCCAGTGCTTTACCACCTGCAGCGTCCAATGCAGTAAATTCTGATATATCCGCACCCGCTACGAAAGCTTTTTCCCCCGCCCCGGTAATGATTACTGTCTTTACATCAGCATTGCTCATCACTTCGTCCATAGCCTGCGACAGCTCACTTATTACGTCTTTATTCAATGCATTCATCTTGTCAGGACGGTTAATAGTAATGGTCATAATGCCATCCTGCAAATCAGTCAATAATGTTTGGTACATGTTCTTATTTATGATTATTTACAATAGTTCTTTCCTGTTTTCCTGTACCCAGCCGGTAATATAATCAGCTATCTGGATAGTAGGGGTGCCCGGCGCAAAGAGTTGCCCAACACCCATTTTATTCAATTCTGCCATATCCTCGTCGGGAATAATACCGCCACCGGTCAGCAGCACATTATCCAACCCCTTTTCCTTCATCAGGCGGATGACCTTTGGGAAAACTGTCATGTGGGCACCGCTTAATATGCTGATGCCTATGGCATCCACATCTTCCTGTAGAGCGGTATTGACAACCATCTCAGCGGTCTGGCGCAACCCTGTATATATTACCTCCATGCCTGCATCGCGCAGTGCGGTGGCTATTACTTTCGCTCCGCGGTCGTGGCCGTCCAGCCCTATCTTGGCTACCAGCACACGCACCGGCCTGTTCATTCGCTCGCTCATGTATCTAAAAAAATGCCCGTAAAAGTAATAATTATACGCTATTGTGGTTATATTATAATGTATTAATATTCAGTATGAAAACCGCCCTTAAAATATTACCCCTAATCATCTTGCTGATGGCCGGCTGCAAAAAGGACAGGCAGTTATATGAGCAACTGGGCTTGTACCACGGCAATACCAACTTCTACACATGGAATTCCTAACGGTCTACCGGAAGTTCGACAGACACTAACTACAGTGATATCGTTTACCTGGCAATTGCGGGCGATGACATGTTTTACCTGACTACTCCGCATAATAACAATCGCCACCTTGGAGATAGTATTCTGTATTTTTACGACGGGGTATCTAATACTGCTTCGCCTGTAAACAAAGGGGCACTACTATACTCAACTTTGACTTTCAGGGGAGACAGCCTGTATATAGCTGCGGAACTTCGTGCCAACTATGCAGGATCGAGATTGAAATATGCCGGTAAAAAGGATGGCAGATAAGATAGAACTGCGTTGCAGTATATTTGCCGGCAAAAACTAAATAAACTCCTTATGAACTCAATTAGTTATACTTTACTTACACTGGTATTCATACTGTCTTCGTTTAATGTCTACAGCCAGGATATTTATGTACATCCCTGGGTAGGCGCGGGCATTACAGACCTGGAAGGGAGTCCCATTGACCAATCCGTTTTTGGCCGGGACATTGGATGGGCTGCCGGAGCTAAACTGGAGTTGTCAGGTAACAGGTGGCAAAAAAGTATTGGCATATGCATGTTGAGAACCGGGTTTGGCACAGAAGTTTCTGCGTTCGACTTAAATGGTGTAGCTAAGTGGTATCAATTTAAAGGCCGTATACACCATATATTGATACCCGTAACTTTAGGTTACAAAATACCTGTAGGCAAGATGTCGCTGATGCCCGAGTTAGGGATAGCTGCAGGTTATTTAGCCGATGCTATCTATAAAATAAAAGATATCGAATCGGGCAGTACGGAGCGAGGCGAACTAAAACTTGCAGGAAACGCTGAATTCCGGAAGTTTTCCATGTTTGGCATCATGGGCTTCAAGATAGTATATCCTTTCAACAGCAGGTTTGCGCTTACAGTTGCCCCTACTTATTACCTTATGGTATCTAACAGCAACTCCCGCACCGGTGGTTTTTTCAATTATGGGGCTTCAGGGCATCAATATGCCCTCACGCTTAACGCCGGACTGGGGGTGAAACTCTGGTAGAGAAACCCGGCTCTATTTTAATTATATTAGTATCTGAAAATCATCAGCATGATACGTTTGAATGTCACCCTTATTTTTATCCTGGTATGCCTTGCTACAAGCGCGGATGCGCAAAACAGGTATACTATCAGGCTATCCGGCAATTTAGGTGGCGGGGCAAGTATAGAGGATACCTACATATCGGGGAGGAGCAGGCAAAGCAGCGATGTATCTTTCTTGGGCAATCTCAGTGCCGGGTATACTATTTCAAAGTTTAGGCTTAATGCAGGTGTCGGGTTGATGGGCACGAGCTACAGTGAAGAATATAAAGGACTGATTTTTGAAGAAAATTTTGATCCCGTGACCGGCTTGCCTACTACCGTCACTCCTGCAGACTATACGGTGTATTTTATATACAGGTATGCGGTACTACCCATAACAGCAGGTTACGTGATTACATTCTCTGACAGGTTGAACCTGGTACCCGAAGTGGGATTGATGCCCGCGTACAATTTGCCGCTATTATCCAAAATAGAAAATGAGACAAAAGGTACAGTACGTACTTATAACATTCCGGCCGAAAGAACTTTTTCTTTATCGGGCATCATGTCATTAAATGTTGAATATTATCTCACCGCTCATGTAGGGCTTACTGTGGGAGCTACTTATACCAGGATGTTTACCAACCTGATGGACAGGCCGGCTAATGCCCTGTATAACGCATATCACCGTGAATATACATATGGCGGCGGAATAGGTGTAGCCTGGAGGTTTTGATTATCTAATTAAACACCTCCAGCACTTTCTTAGAACCCTTCAGCAACTTGCTGTCCGATTCCGGTTTTACCTGGTTGAATTCCACTACATGCGGCGCTTTGTCCAGCGGCCAGCTCTGCACTATCTGCTTTACATTTATCTTATTGGCTTCAATAAATTCCATCAGGCCCTTTTCTTTTTTGTCAGTCTTTCGTCCTTCTTTCAGGTCCCAGGTTTTTACCAGGTCGCTTTCTATCAGCATCTTCTCCTGCGGAATGTAGGAGATGATGTACTCATCTGTATGATTCGAATGTTTGTTCAACAAGTATAATTGTATTATCCGCTCGCCGGCACGTATCTCTTGTTTGTTCAGTATCACAAACTGGAATTTAGGTGTAATGAATTTTTTCACCCTTACATCTTTTGAAAACAGGTGCCTGTTTACCGCTATCTCCTGGAAGTAAGAGCGATTACCTTCGGTAGTTACAATTGTTACACCTTCTTCCATAAAAGGGCGCACACCACCCATCAGGTCGGGGTGCAGGTGCGATACCACCAGGTATTTTATCTCTTTGCCCGGGTATGCGCGTTTAATGTTGTCCAGTAGCGTGTACCCCGCTTCAGGGTTGCCGGGCGGGTCAAATACTACCAGGTAGTCTTTCATATCTGCTATTATACTCTTGTGGTTCCACTTGGGCATCAGCACCAGGTATAACCATTCGCCGATGTTTTTCTGTGTCAGCCTTACCGTTCCGTATTCTACACGGGGCAATATTTCCTTAAATTCTATGTCCAGATCGTATATAAGATTACTGTCTCTTTTTATCGTGATTTTGCCCGGCACCTGGTAACCGTCCTGTATATCGTACTTGCTATAGTGTATGCTTCGGTAGTAGTCACCATTCACTACGTCGTACATAGGTTGGTCAATCCGCTCCAGGAAGTAAGTGTTGGAATTAATATAGAGGAACAAAGCATCGCCCGATGTATTGTTGTGCCTGATGATGTGGTAGTTGTCCGTAGTGCTGATAAAAGTATTGCGCGATGCGTCTTCGAGCATTACCTGCAGCAACAGGTTGGGAGAAAATATCAGCGACTTGTACAGGTATTTGTCCTTATCTTTTTCTGTCACCTTCAGCTCCTCGCCGGCTTCCTTTACATTTATATGCTCCGCATCAATATCGTATAATGATGTAATGAGGTCTTCGCCAGAGCGGCTGAAGCTGTCTTTGCGCACCAACTTGCCACCACCATCACTCAGTTCTATTTCACTGCTCATCATAAAAGCCCTGGACGAACCGGGTTTGGTACTCATACCTTCATAGTTATATGTACCCTTTATGTGCATTTTGACATCACCCACGCTGTTGTTATAATTCAACTCGCCATATACATCGTTCAGCAATGTATGCGCACGTTCAATATTATTGGTAACAGCCGTATTAGACTGAGCAAAAAGGCCGCCAGCAGATAATAAAACGGCAGCAGATAAGGTATAAAAATCCCTGAAAAATCCCTTAAACATCGTTAAAGATAAGAAAGAGGTAACATTGCGGCAATATCGTCACACTTAAGGCTTTGTAAATTTTCGCCTGTAAAAACTAATAGTGTATATCGCATTGAAAATCAAAATATCAGTTAGATTAATTATTTATATCAGTATAGGTCTATGATGCCGTTTCGGATAGCATACATCACCAACCCTATGCGCGACCTTACGTTCAGCTTGTGAAATAACCTGTCGCG
Organism: Taibaiella sp.; assembly: GCA_019454705.1. Taxonomy (GTDB): domain Bacteria; phylum Bacteroidota; class Bacteroidia; order Chitinophagales; family Chitinophagaceae; genus UBA5543. The sequence goes on from JACFNS010000173.1 coordinate 5,776, forward strand.
GTAACCATCAATCGTCCTTTCGGATACAGCCATTGCCGTTGACATTTCCTTATAGGTCATCTCTGTACAGGCCATTTTCAGAAAGT
>JACFNS010000174.1 GCA_019454705.1 Taibaiella sp.
TGGCCTGCAATGTGACTCTATGGGCGCTATTGCGGGTAACTGTCACCCCCATATCCCCCAATACCTCTATCAGCGTGTTTACATCCAGTATATCCGGCACATTGCTGAAGGTAACAGGCTCGTCAGTAAGCAGTGCGGCGCATAACACCTGCAGGGCCTCGTTTTTAGCGCCTTGTGCTGTTATTTCGCCCTTCAGCGATTTTCCGCCACGTATCTCAAAAGCATTCATTGCAAAAGCAGTTCTTTAAACCTGTTCTTGAATTTTTTGTGTTTGCTGCCGCCACCGCTACGTTGTTGTTGCTGCGGCTGTTGTTGCTGTTGTTGTCCGCCACCTTTATTACGGTTTCCGTTATTGCGGTTCTTGTTGTTTTTATTGCTTTCGAAGTTCTGGCGATTGTCGAAGTACACACGATAACCGCCCTGTTCATATTGCAGTTTGCCTTCTGTCAGTACAGACAATTCGTTCTTTATCATATCATCATGCACAGGTTCGCGGTGCCAGTTGATGTAAGATAACTTCATGTAATAACCTATCAGTTGCGTCAGGTTTTTACGCTTGTCTTCATCAGTTTCAGCCAGCGCCCTCTCTATCAGCGAGTTCAGGTTTTTACCGAAGTGCCTTACTTTAACTTTGGTTTGCGGGTACGGCAGCGGGTCAGGCTTACGGAACATTTCTTCCCTGCTGGGTGCTGGAAACGGGCTGTCCACATCCAGCTTGAAATCTGATATTACATAGAGGTGGTCCCACAGCTTGTGTTTGTAGTCCTCCATTATCTTCAGGCCCGGGTTCAGCGTAGCCATCAGGTCTCTGATCATTTCAGCATAGCGTGTCCGTGTGTCGCGCTCGGGGATGGCCATCATATAGGTCACCATTTTCTGCACGTTGCGGCCATATTCGGGAATCAACAGTTTGTCCCGTGTAGTATTATATTCCATAATTAAGTTAAAAGTTAAAAGTCAATCCCGATTGCTATCAGGACAAATAAATTGGAAGATGTCGCCGTAAGTAGGGCGTCAGAATCTTTTTTGAAGTGGTACGTCTTATCCTTTTTTGTAAGAAGAGAGGTAAGGATAATATTACCGTGGTAGGGCAAAGATAAAGAAAATACCAATACTGGCCATGATTTAGATATGTTCTATATCATCATCAGCTGTGCTGTTACTCTGGGTTTTAGCGTTTATTTCCTTAATAACCCCATCCAGTGTATTGGCGGCTTCCGTTACGCCCTGTAATATCTCCAGGTTTATGGGGTCTTCCGGGTTGTCTTTATTGAACAACTGGACCAACCCCAATATAGATGCCACCGGGGCACGTACCTTGTGCGACTGTATCCAGGCTATGTCTTTTAACCTTTGGTTTTGTGTCTGGATTTTTTCCAGGTACAGCCTTTGTTCTGTTACGTCCTGGATAGTACCCTTGACAGCTGTAATACTGCCTGCCGGAGATAGTATTAACCTTCCCACTACCAGCAGGTGTTTTATGCCGCTGCCGGGTGTATGTACTCTGCAATAGAAGTTGGGGAAGAACTTACGAATGAAAATCGTATCTATTACTTTTTCCAGGTTTTTGGCATCATCCTCGTGTATGATGGAAGATAATAATTCGTAATTAAGCTTTCGCCCAGCAGGCACTTCAAGTATTTCAGGTACCGAATCAGAATATTCAATTTTTTCGTTAATCACATCCCATTTCAGGTAACCCAGTTTGGCCAGGCTTTCCGCTTCCCTCAGTTGTTCGTTTTTTTGCGTCAGTTCCGTTTCTACATCTATCCTGCTTTGTATCTCCGCCTGCATCTCCGCACCGGAACGTAAAGAAAACAAACGCGGCATGTTGCGTATAACCGCTATCACGGTTATCCAGCTGACAACGCCTGTTATAAAACGCACAAAAGCACTAAGCCTGTACAGTGGCACCCAAAACATCAAGGCATCTACAAAGAAGGTAGCGCCGCATAGCAGTATGAAACTGGCAAATAAAAAGTACAGGCTGTTGAAACGTATCGCATTACCTTTTTTGAGGGCGTAGGCAAGGATGAGCAGGGGTATAACAAAGTATGCCGACCAAACCAGCAGGTCGCTGATGATATACAGCCAACCATGAAAGTCAGTCCAGTTTCCGCACTGCCAGAAGGCACGGAAATCTTCCTGTTTAAACAGGCTCTTAAAGAAGTTTTCTACTTCCTGCATGAGGCATGTTTGCTATACAAACACCCTATAGCCGGGTGTTTTTTATGTTTTGTCTGAGCCTTGCTATAAGGCTTTCGTTCCAAATTAATCTCCCAAAGTTATACTAATAACCGGCACAGGCATAGCGCCAAAATGTACTTAACTATACGTTAGTAAAGGGGGTTACCCCAGGGCCTGAAACGCAATCCAGGCGCAGGCATAGGCTAATGCCAACATGTAAACGAATTGTAAAGCGGGATACTTCCAGCTGCGGGTTTCTCTTTTTACTATGGCCATGGTGCTCATGCACTGCATAGCAAAAACGTAGAATATGAGTAATGATACACCCGAAGCAAGTGTATAAACCAGGGAACCGTCGGGGCGACGGGCGGCACGCATTTTCTCCCGAATGGTATCACTGCTTTCATCGCTCTCAACACTATACAGGGTTGCCATGGTACCTACAAACACTTCGCGGGCGGCGAATGAAGTGATGATGGCGATGCCGATTTTCCAGTCGTAACCCAATGGGCGAATGGCTGGTTCTATCGCTTTGCCCATGATACCGGCATAGGAGTTTTCCAGTTTTTCTGTATTCTCTTTACGTTCCAATTCAGCCACCCGGTCAGGCTGTTCTTGTTTCAGGGTTTCATATTTAGCGGTTACAACATCCATCCGGTCGCCGGGGCCAAAACTGGCCAGTACCCATAATACCAGGGATATGATCATGATGACTTTACCTGCATCTACCACGAATATCTTCGCCTTTTCTATCATGGTAGTAACGATGTTGTTCCACCTGGGGGCGCGGTACACCGGCAGCTCCATCAGGAAGTAACTACGCTCGTTCACCTTTATCAACCAGCTCATCACCTTCGATACCAGCAATGCCATCACAAAACCCAGCAGGTACAGGCCCATCAGCACCAATCCCTGCAGATTGAATATACCCACACCCTTATCCGGTATCACCAGGCCTATGAGAATAGTATATACAGGCAATCGGGCGGAGCAACTCATAAGCGGGGTAACCATAATGGTAATCAGCCGCTCCTTCCTGTTTTGTATAGTACGGGCTGCCATCACGGCGGGTACGGCGCAAGCCATACCGCTGATGAGCGGCATTACAGAACGGCCGTTGAGCCCTACGCTACGCATCAGCCTGTCTGAAAGAAAGCTGATACGCGCCATATATCCTGTATCTTCCAGCAGGGTGATGAAGCCGAACAGTATCATGATTTGCGGGATGAATATGACGATACCGCCAATGCCCGCCAAAACACCATTTATCAGCAAATCTTTGAAGAAGCTATCAGCCATCACACCATCCAGCCAGCCGCTGGTATAGCTGAAGAGGTTTTCCACCCATGTCATGGGGTACTCCGCCAGCCAGAAGATGCTCTGGAACATCAGGAACAATACAACCAACAGTACTATATTGCCCCAAACCGGGTGCAACAGTATTTTGTCGAGCCTGTCGGTCATCATGCTTTGTTTCAGCGGGCTGGTTTCTGCCACGGCCTTGTCCATGATGGTGCCAATTTTCCGGTACCGCTCCATCACTTCTTCGGCCTGCACCTTAGCCTTATGAAAACCTACCTGGTCGGCCAGTGCCCCAATCTGTATGCGTTGTGCGGCATTCAGAAAGGATAAATCCATATAACTACAGGCTACCTGTAGTGCGCTGTACCTGCTCTCCAGCTTGCATATTTCCTGCACGTCATCCAGCCAGGGGCCGGTGTGCGATTTTATATCAATAAACTCCCTGCCATGGATAGCCGGTGCCGCCAGCCTCATGTCTGCCACTACCTTCTTCAGTTGGCTGATGCCCTTGTTGCGGCGGGGGTTTATCTTCACTACCGGTACGCCCATCATCCGCTCCAGCTCTTCCACATCCACCTCTATACCTTTGCTGCGGGCAATGTCATTCATAGTCAGGCCGATGATAACCGGAATACCCAGGTCCATTATCTGTGAACAAAACAGCAGGTTGCGCCTCAGGTTGGATGCATCGGCTATGGCGATAATCATATCGGGCCTGTCTTTGTGCTCCCTGTTCAGCAGCACCTCGCAGGTCACTTGTTCATCAGCACTCTTGGGGTAGAGGCTATAAGTACCGGGCAGGTCCAGTATATTAGCCGTCAGCGAATCGGATATGCGGCAGGAACCCGTCTTCTTATCCACCGTTACACCCGGAAAGTTACCTACACGCTGGTTAAGGCCTGTAAGGCTGTTGAATAAAGAACTCTTGCCACTATTAGGATTACCTACAAGCGCTATGGTAAATGATGCCCGCATGAATGAGAGCGCAAATTTACCATTATATTACTGTTATTCTTTAGTGCTGGGTGACAGGATGCATATTATTCCCGAATATGAAAATCGGTAATCCCTATCTGATGAGCGTAACATTGCCTGTAAGCTGTTGTTGCTGCATCTTGCCGCGGGCACGGTATTGCACTACATAGACGTACACTCCCTGGGGCGCCCATGCAAAGTCACTACGACCGTTCCAGCCATCGCTGATGTTATTTGACTGAAAAACCATATTTCCCCACCTGTTATATATGCGAATGCTGAATTCATCAACAGGGCATTTGAGCAGGGGACGGAAAATGTTGTTGGCTGAGCCCGTAACAGGCGTAAACGCATTTGGAAAGACGATACAATCTTCGCAAGACTGATGGTAAACCCATATTGAATCTATGAAAGAGCCACAGTCGTTGCTGGCTGCACGGCGGTATAGTCCTTCCCTGTCGGGCATTACACAGCAGCTGACACTGCCTGTGTTCCACTTGTAAGACACGCCGTCTGTATGCTTGCCTATTACCTGCAGGTCGTTTTCGCACATTAGGGCTTTATTGGCCAGCTCTTCGTGCGGGGTGTATTTCACCGATATGTTGACCGGCGATTTTTCACTTTCACATTTACCCATGGTTTGGGTGATAAAAAGGGCATAGGTGCCCGGTTCGAATGTAACGACAGGGGGTTGCAGGGGGTTGCCAACAGTCCCGTTTGCATGTGTGTACCAGGTAATATTTTCGCCTGACACTGCGATTTGGGGGTATTCGACAAATTGGCATATCATAGTGTCGGCAGGAGCTGGCGGGGGTGTTGGGGGCTGGATATACACATGAACCGAGTCTGTCTGTGTTCCGCATTTATTGTTTATGGTAAGTATATATAGTCCCGGTTGGGATACTGTGATATTCTCTGTTTGCTGCCCCGTGCTCCACAGGTAGGTGCTGGCCAGCGGATAGGCGGGCTGTATGGTAACAGGTTGATTGTTACAATTTACCAGTTCCTTTCCCAGGTTGAGTACCGGCGCGGGCTTGTACTGTATGTTGAAACTATCTATATACGTAACACAACCGGTAGTGGCCACACACCAGTATTTGCCACTGCCGGTTACACTAATAGTTTCAGTACCGGCACCATTGCTCCATTGATAATCGGCCTGCTGCACGGTACTGGCCAGGGTCATTTGCACAGGGGCGATAGTGCAATAGGATGTATCCATTACCCTGTACACCGTATCGGCACTGCTGATGGGCAGAACAGAAACATCATCGATATACAGGTAGCAGCGATAAACCGAAGCGGGATTAGGGACAGCAGGCGATACCGGCGCTATTGCAGGTGCAGCACCATGATTGAACCAACCCAGTGTCAGCCATTCTTCGCCACCGGCAG